>JBGAWU010000239.1:0-4699 GCA_044227425.1 Methyloglobulus sp. | reverse complement strand
AAAGACAATGCTCGGGCAGCATTGTAGATGGCAGCAGGGCTTAAGCCCCAAGCGGTGCAGCTTAAGGCTCTTGATGGCTAAATGAAATGGCAGCCTAACGACTATGCTTTAGTTAATGATGCATATTTGTTTATAGCTGTTGACAATTTTTTCAAGCTGCTTGGCATAAATTTCTAAGGGAAATTGTCCTCGATTCATCCCCAACCTGCCGAATCCAGCCAATAAATCGAAATAACAACTATTGTTGTCTTGCCCAGAATATTGGTTGATTTGCTTCAAATAATAAGCAACCTTTCGCAGTGAAGCGCCGGTTGAGTTGGCATAATTGATAATGTCGTATACCGGGATGCCGTATTCGGACGAACTAAGCCAGTCGATTATTCGCGGCTCCCCTATGCCAAAAGAAGCGGCCCGTTTACCAAAAAAAGAAGGTAAGGCCAACACGTTACCCGACCATAGATCATTATGTGAAAAAGCGTGTTTGGGAACCCACTTGATTTTTTCCATGGCGTTAACGGCGTTTAAGGCGTCAGCTTGGATATCATGATGAATTATTGGACATTCGCTAATCCATAAAAGCGGCTCGATAACCTGGGTTTGGAAATGTTCTTTAGCTATTATTTTGGTCGTCCTTTTTGAGACATGGGTTAACCAATCAAATATTTTATTTGTCATAACCTGCCGGTTAATAAACCGGCTGAATTTACCGATGCGCAACGGCATAAGGTAAGGGAAAACGGCGTAAGAATTTTTACCAATAACACCCATAAATGACGGTTGGAGCACTAATTTAGATAGCTGGCTACCGACTATTTGACTGGCCTTTTGCGCGGATTGTGCGGCATGGGCAACAGCATCGGGGTAGTCGTCATTTGACATCAAGACAAAAGCGAGTTTATTCCCAGGATTATCCAGGATGGCAAATTTTAGGGTGGCATCTTTCACCAGTTTTTGCGATGGCAGTTCTTGAACAATGAGTTCCTTTGCGGGATAACCGATTTGTTCGCGAATTACTTGTGCCAATGAAACTGAATAATTTTTTGAGTCCATTAGATACCGGTAGTAATGTCAAAATCCAATTTTTACCTGGTCTGCGAACATTCCTGGGTTAGTCACGCGGGAATTAATTTAATGAAACCCAACTTAAATCGAAGTCTTATTTAAGTTGGGTTTTACTTCCTCGCTTTCTAATCTGCAAAAAAATCTGTACAGAATTAAACTTTGTTTTGTAAGCTCGATTTTTAAGCCCGTTTTTAAAGATGTCTAGCTTAATTTAATGTAATCAAACGCTTGTTAATCTAGTGCAAATTATCAGTGTTATAACGGCGGAGTGTCTATACGTATTATTACGTATAGACTTTTAGTTTGGACGAGTATTGTCGGTATTGCCGATAAACCGGGCAAGCCGACTGAATCTTGCGATCAACTGGCATTGCATGATAACTGGCGAAAGTAGAATAGCCAGATGATGGCTGTTCTGAAGAATATAGAATTCAGTCTTTTGAAACGCTTAATAACCAATAACATACAGATAAATGGCAGCACTGGCAGGTTATTGAAAAATGTCATGGGCGTGTAAGGGGAGGGTAAATGGCGCTATCAAATCGGTTTGGACGTTGTTGTTTCCACGAACCACCCTTAGTGCGTTACGCCGAAGGCTAACGTAGATAGTATGGTGTTTTGGTGTCAACCCTTTCCGTAACCTATGGGTTCCCTTTATTCAAGATGCTTGACGACAATCAATCTGGAATACAAATTCATCACCGGTTCCAGTCGATCTTCTAGTTCCCACGCGCAGCATGGAAACTAGGTAATGAAGCCCGGCTACACAGCATTCAGGGTTGCTTTTGTTTATGCGTCAGCGGGTTTTTGCTTGGCGCGTTTTGACGTTGAACTGAGCCTTTTTTTGGATTTGTCGGTTTTTTTCTCGGTGTCGTGGGTTTTGTGGTGTTTGCCTTCCGATGAACCCATCCGTGAAATATTGAGCTGTTGCCCGACGACCCGGACTTTCTTGAGTTCCTGGAACAGTTCCTTGGGCATTCCGGCGGGGAGCTCGACGGTGCTGTAGTTTTCTTCAATCTTGATGCGAGCAATATGGTCGCCATAGATGCCGGTTTCGTTAGCGATGGCGCCCACAATATTGCCGGGTTTTACGCCGTGGGCGTGACCCACTTCGATGCGGAAAGTTTCCATTTCTATGTTGCTTGCGCCGCCGAAAGCGCGTTTTGGCCTTCTGTCGCTTTGACCGCGTTCAAAACGTTCGGGCCTATCCGATCTTGACGGCCTTTGTTCCCGGCTATCCCTGTCTTCGCGGCTTTCTTTGGGCTTTTTCGGAGGGCTTTGCATCAGTAACGGCGTATCGCCCTGCACCAGTTTGGCTAAAGCGGAGGCTATTTCCAACGCGGTGACATTGTGTTCCTGCTGGTATTGTTCGATCAATTGGCTGAAAAAACTCAATTCTTCGGCTGCCAGCGTGTCGGTAATGTTTTGTTTGAAACGGGAAATACGTTTGTTGTTGATGACTTCCGTGGAAGGCATTCCCATTTCCTCAACCCGTTGTTTGGTCGCTTTTTCAATATTTAACAGCAGTTTGCGTTCGCGCGGCGCGATAAATAGAATGGCGTCGCCGGTGCGTCCTGCGCGACCTGTCCGTCCGATACGGTGGATGTAGGATTCGGTATCGTACGGGATGTCGTAATTGACCACATGGGTGATACGGTCGACGTCCAAGCCGCGGGCGGCGACATCGGTGGCTATCAAAATATCCAGCTTGCCGTTTTTCAAGTTATTGATCGCCCGTTCCCTGAGCGCCTGCGACATGTCGCCGTTGATGGCATCGGCGGAAAAGCCGCGCGCCTCCAGTTTTTCGGCGAGTTCAACCGTCGCGGTTTTCGTCCTGACGAAAATAATCATGCCGTCGAAAGTTTCGGCTTCCAGGATACGGGTAAGGGCATCCATTTTGTGGGCGCCGCTGACCAAACAGAAGCGTTGGCGGATATTTTCTGCAGATGCCGTGGTGACTTTGATGGTGACTTCAATCGGGTCGTCCAGATAGTCGTGGGCGATTTTACGGATAGGGGCGGGCATCGTAGCCGAGAATAGCGCGATTTGTTTATCTTCCGGTGATTGTTCCAAAATCCACTCGACATCGTCGATAAAGCCCATTCTCAGCATTTCATCCGCTTCGTCCAGGACCAGGACGCTGAGATTGTCCAAAAGCAACGTGCCGCGACGCATATGGTCCATTACACGGCCGGGCGTTCCGACCACGACATGGGCGCCGCGTTTTAATTGCCGGAGTTGGGCGCTGTAGTCCTGTCCGCCGTAAATGGGTAATACATGAAAGCCTTTTAAATGTCCGGCGTAGCGCTGGAAGGCTTCCGCGACCTGGATGGCGAGTTCCCGCGTGGGTGCCAGCACCAGCACTTGAGGGTCTCTTTGTGTCAGGTCGATGCGGCTGAGGATGGGTAAAGCAAAAGCGGCGGTTTTGCCCGTTCCGGTTTGGGCTTGCCCTAACACATCTTTACCCGCGAGCATGTGCGGGATGACTTTGGCCTGGATCGGCGAAGGGGTTTCATAACCCACATCATCCAACACTTTCAGCACCGGCTCGATAAGCGCTAAATCACGGAAAGAGGGTAAGGGCGTTACATCGTTGGTCATTTACTTTTATTTACCTTAAAGAGTGTTTGAAAACGCTTGAGCGCAATAAGCTATGAGATACAATCGGATAGTTCGCATGGTGCGAATTCGGTAGCCAATACTTGGGGGAATTTAATTCCATAATCCAGTAACGAGGCAAGTAGCGGAGATGATAACCGACACAAATAACTAAGCCCTAAAGCTAATCGGTTATTATACAACACGCCGTATTATTTTCCCTAATTAAAACAATAGGCTCGCTGATCAAAATAGTTGGGCTGAAACTGTTTCGGCTTTCAAGGTTGTCGGTGTTGGGATAACATACTTAAGAAAATTCACCTTGATACGGCCATTTGTTGAAATTGTGTGCAAATTTTTACTAGGGTTTTGCAAAGACAACCGCTTATAAAGCGGATTTGTATTTTCCTTAGAACCGTTACAACGTAACTAAATTGATTGTTTACCGTTTGAGGGCCGTACCGTCCTTCGAATCCTACAGTTTTTAATGAGAGATCACCTTGCAAAACCAGGAAGACATTGAGCGTTTAAAAACCATCGTACAAACCTTGTTGGATGAGGCCAAAAAGCAGGGGGCAACGGCGGCTGAAGCGGGATTAAGCCAGGAAAACGGTTTATCTGTCACTGCACGGATGGGTGAGGTCGAAACCATCGAACATCATTGCGATCAGGGATTGGGCATCACCGTTTTTTTCGGTCAGCGCAAGGGTTCTGCGAGCAGCACGGATTTATCGGGCGAGGCGATCAGGGAAACCGTGAGTGCGGCCTGTAGTATTGCCCGTTATACCAGCGAGGATGAGTTTTCAGGTTTGCCGGATAAGTCCATGCTGGCGACCGAATTTCCCGACCTTGACCTCAACCACCCTTGGTTATTATCCACCGATGACGCGATTGCGCTTGCGGTCGGCTGCGAGGCGGCGGCGTTGTCCTACCATGCCGATATTGTCAATTCCGAAGGTGCGACAATCAGTACGCATCAAGGCATCCGGGTGTTGGGGAACAGCCTCGGTTTTTTACAGGGGCGGCTGTCAACACGGCA
>JBGAWU010000238.1:0-4703 GCA_044227425.1 Methyloglobulus sp. | reverse complement strand
CAAAAAGCAGCCGAAACTGACGATATCCAATATGCCTTGGACTACAAAACCGTTTCAGACCGGATTATTGAATTCGTAAAAACCAGCCAGTTTTATTTGGTAGAGCGGTTAATTTCCAAAATTGCCGACCTGATCTGTACCGAATTTGATGTACCGTGGGTGAAAATTACCTTGAACAAAAAAGGCGCTATCGGCAGCGGGATCGATGTCGGCATCACAATCGAACGCGGGCAAAAAACCTCATGACACATTGCTATGTCAGCATCGGCAGCAATATTGAGCGGGAAACCAATATTACTTCAGGATTAAACGCGTTAGAAAAACAGTTCGGTAACTTAACTGTTTCCAGCATCTACGAATCCGAACCAGTCGGATTTTCCGGCGACGTTTTTTATAATTTGGTTGTACGCTTCAATACCGATTGGGATGTCAAAACCGTGGCAACATGGTTGCGGGAAATTGAAATTGCCCATGGTAGGACGCCGGACAGTAAAAAATTCTCATCGCGCAAGCTCGACCTCGACCTGATCCTTTTCGGCGATTTGATAATCGATGACAACAGTATCCAACTTCCCCGCAAGGATATCGAAACCTATGCCTTTGTACTAGAACCGCTTGCAGAAATTGCCCCAACACTTAAACATCCTGTTTTACACCTTAGTTATGCCGAATTATGGCAGAAAATGGCGAAAGACGGTATCCGGCAACGGAGAATTCATCAGTGCTAAACTTAAAAATGGTATTGGGGGTATTCTTAGGTCGTTTGTTTGGCGCTAAATTTAAGTTAAAGTACCCATAATGCAGGTTCGGCCTAAATACCTTATTTAATACAAGAGGAAAGCTATGCCCCCGATATTGAACAACATCAATCCTGTAGTTCCCCCTAAAACCATCGTTACCGCTCCTTACCGCGGCACTTTATCTTTACTTTTGCAATGGTAACACCAATCGATAAAGAACAAATCGGGATCATCGGCGGCGGTGCAGCAGGCATGTCATGTGCCTTGTGGCTGAAGCGTCTTGGGCTTATACCAATTATTATCGAAAAGGATAGCGGTTTGGGCGGGCAAATGCGGCATATCCATCGGATCAACCGCTGGATCCTGGGTGAAGTTGGCAAAACTAGCGCAGCGCTTGCGGAATCCTATTCCGTTCAGATCAAGCAAGAAAGTATTCGCGTTTTCTGTAACAGCCATTTGGTTTCGATTTCAAAAAATGCGGACAGCTTTCAATTAACTATCGATGAGAATGGTAAAACGCATTCATTACAAGTCCGTGGCTTAATAATTGCCACCGGCGTCAGCGTTTTGGGCGTTGAACAATTTAAGACCGTTTACGGGTTTCAAGCGGCTTACGAAACCAAGCTCATCTCATTTTATCCATTAGATCATCTCGATAAATTGCAACAATTAAAAGATAAAATTGTCGCAGTCGTCGGAGGGGGAAATAATGCCTATTATACGGCGCTAGATGCAGCCAAGGCTGGCATTAAGGTGTTCTTGTTGATACGTTCAAAACCTAAAGCCAGGACGAACGTAAAAAAAGAAGCTAATTTCTTTATCGAACAGGGTTTTATCACAGTCCTAACCGAAACCCAAATCAGTGCATTTCGATGGGAACAGGGAAAGTTAGAATTGGACCTAAAAAATACAGGAGGCGGCTCTGGATTTATTTGTGTTGACCATGTATTCCTTAGAACCGGATTTGCGCCTAACGCCGAATTTCTTGATAACTTTGAAGAACTATCGAAGATGGTAAAAGAATTTGGCTATATAAAAACCGATGTCCTGAAACGGACCTCCATCCCGTGGGTCTATGCTATCGGCGATGTTGCCAATGCAACGCACCAATCCGTCGTATGTGCCATTTCCGATGGCGCAATTGCCGCTCAGGATTTGAGTGAAAGGATGTAAACAATGACGAGCAGCAATTTTAATGGAAATCAACCTTTGGTTTGGGTGGTGGATAGCGCGTATACCGGAGAGCTTCACGCCAGGATTGGAGTAGCAGATAAGCTAGGTTACGGCTTCGAAATAATCCCTCTACCCAACGGGGATAGCCAAGGTTATCGAAACAACCTCAAGATTAAATACCGTGAAAAGGTCAACGGCTATGAATCGCCTTTAATTGTTATCAGCGGCACTGGCGAAGAAACAACTGAAGAAATCGCAGTCGCTTCGCCTCAGTTGGAAGGAGACAATATCGTCACCTTGTGCGGCGTCCCGCATCAAATGACCCGAGAACGGCTGAAGCTCGGGCATGAATACCACGCGGACTTTTTTAGCACACTCCCTAAACCTATTATCGGCTTGTTAGTCGGCGGCAATACCCGCTATTGTGACGGCTTCGACGAGCAGCACGCGCAACGTTTGGCTTTACGGGTTAGCGCAGTTGTCGATACGCTTAGCGCCTGCATTGTCATGACTAATAGCAGAAGAACGCCGCCCAGTGCACAAGCCGCTTTACTGGATGGTTTAAAAGACCACGATTGCCATTTTTTCGATTGGCAAACGGTTGAAAATACCTTTTACCCTGCCCTGCTGGCAAATGCTGACCTCTTTATTGTTACCGGCGATTCGTTATCCATGTGCTCGGAAGCGGCTTTTACCGGAAAACCGTTACTGGTTGACCTTTGCCAACGCGCCACCGAAAGTTACCACCGCGATATCGTCGGCAGGCTTATCGATTACGGCGCAGCCAAAGTGCTAGGAAGCCTTTACGAACCGTGGTCTTACTGCCCGCCAGACCCTACAGAGCAAGTGGTTAAAGAAATTAGGGCGAGGGTTGAAAGATGTCCACTATAAAAAATGGTGGTCAATAAGCATCTTAAGCATCTATCGCTTCTGGGAGCTACTCGGCTCCTGCCTCGCAGCGAATGACATTTTCAGGATTAATTCCCAGAGGTAGGCATATCTAAGTTTTCAATGCAAAACTTCTATCGCGATTCACAATTTAAAGCCTTGTATCCTCGTTAATTTGCAACAAGTTCGACTATAAAAACCTTAAATTGCATCCATAAAGTCATTTCGAATGATTTTCTGGCAAATATTGTGTATCGTAAAATTGTTTCATACCTAATAAAATGATTCATAAAAAAGTTTTATTGAAACAAAATATGAAACACATAATGATCATGAAAATTATTTTACTTAAAATAATTATTTAAATAATTCATATACCTATAAATTTATTCAAGCATTGGCACGGATATCGCTTAGTTAATATTGAAAGCAATTTTTGCTTTCACTGAAAAAATAATTAATTAAAGCCTTTGGAGGATGTCAATGAATTTAAAATTACTCACCAGCAGCGTCGCAGTGAGCTTAACTGTCGGTTGCGCGACGGCAACCCAACCGACTGGATCGATTGCACAAACCGAACACAACCATACATTACCGATTGCTGCCGCCCAGACTAAATACAATCCGGTAATGAACCCACGACAAATCGAACACCCTAACACCCTGGGTTTTAACGATTTGCATATCCAGGCCAAACGGCATTTAAAACCCGATGTCATGGATATCAAGGACCCGAAACTGAATGCGATTGTCCATCACCACTGCAAAGCTTATGACGACGGGACGCTGATCTGCCTAATGTTCCCATCCGGCATGAAGGCGCAGGATAAGCCGATTGGCTTCGAGTACATCATCACCACGGCGCAGTTCAACACCCTGCCCAAAGCGGAAAAGCGCCACTGGCATTACCATAAAGATGAAGTAGGTCGGGCTTGCGCCACTTTTCCCGACTTGACTAAAGAAGAAACCGACAAGCTATTGCCGGCCATCCATGAAACTTACGGAAAAGTGATTTATTTCCAAAAGCCGGAAGACCAGTTTCCCTTGGGCGAGCCGTATATCCTGGATGTCCATAAAATGCCGGATTTTAAAAAATAGTTCCCCTCCAATAGTTAACGCTAACGGCGTTTAACTATCGTCAGCGGAATGAGCTCATGATTCCGCTGGCGCTTTTTTTAAAACTCGCGTTGTTTCTGTTGGGAGGTGCGCTTTCTTTATGATGACTGATTTGCCAGCAATGCTTTTTACTTTGATCCCAAAATTAAATGAATGAGGAAAATGTCATGGTCGATATAATGTTAAAAATTTTTTCTGCAATCTCCGGCATCAACATGCGGGATCATCACGACACGCCATTTGCAATGCCATTGTTATTTATGATTTTCATGGCGTTCATCATTACAATGACCGTGTTGCATTTCATCGGTAACGATGACGAAGAGCAGGAGGAACAATCGAAATAAGTAACTTTTTAGTATTTGCTTCCGGTAATTTCAGTCGCGATAAGCATAGAATCCCACCGTACTACCGGAAGCAAACCAAGAAGATGCGTGGAAAGCATTAACTAAGCTTAATAAAAACAACAAATGGTTAAGAGAGCGGCACAGATCAAGTTTGCACACATGCCCCATTGCCGGTTAATTGGTTTTTATGTCGCAGCTATCATGTTCACAAGCACCGATGCGAGTGCTGACTGGAAAAGCACAATGAATGCAAGCGCTTATTTTACCGATGATGTCGCCTTGTTTTCAGTGACGCGACGATTGTCATTGCAAGACGATCCCACCCAACCCATTGTCGACCGCCCGCAACAAGGCGGCGATTTTGTCTTTGAACCCAAAACGGAACTGCGTTGGACGGGAACGAATCTCTGGGGTGAGCTCGAATTCTCAGCTAATGCCG
>JBGAWU010000237.1:0-4713 GCA_044227425.1 Methyloglobulus sp. | reverse complement strand
TCGTAATATCGGTTTTCAAACCTACTGGTCGATCGCTGATTTTGTTCAGGACGATATGAACAGGGAGTTTATGGCGGACGGTTCGCTTTACCGGCAAGTTATGGAAAAGATTTCCGGTTCACTGGAAAAAAAAGAACCGATGCTGGATTACATCGTGACTTATTTCGGGCATTGGAATTATCCGTTGAGCGTAACCAGGCCCGATAAAATCACCTCGAAATCGAAAGTTGAAGAAGTTACCACTTACGCGAATACGGTTTACTATAAGTCGCGCGAATTGATGGCGTTCATCGATGAAGTGCGGAAACGTGACCCCGACAGTATCATCGTTGTATTCGGCGATCACTTGCCGTTTTTGGGCGAAAATTTCGCGGGCTATGTCGATTCCGGGGTGTTGGCGGCTAACCGGAGCGAATTTACCCCGGAAATGTTCAAGTTTTATGTCAGTACGCCCATGATAATCATAGACGGCAAAAAAGGGCCGCTAAAGATCGGCAGTTTACCGCTTTATCAAGTACCCAAGCTGTTGCTTGATTTGTTGAATTTCAAAGAGCCGACGATTCTGGATTACACGTATCGACCGTCGGCTATGCGGGTGCGGCCGTTGCCTGGCCTACATTTTAATGTACTGCAAGACGGCAAGATAGACGTATGTAAAGAGGCGCCCTATTCGGAAAGCTGCCAAGTTTCCAACCGGTGGTTGAACGATGTTGCAGTGGTAAGTAACGATTTATTTATAGGTCAGCAATTTACCCGGATAAAGCATAGGGAGGACGAATTTATTGGGCCAGTTTTGCCGGAAAACATCAGTAATAAAGCGGCAGATAATTGAAAATAAGTAAAAATAAATTGTCATTAAGGATAATTATCGTTTTGGAAGTTAAAGGAGAAAACGTGTGAATAAATATCTTATCGTTGCATCTATCGGCCTTCTCGGCGGATTTGCAAACATCGGCGCTGCCGATGTGATTAATTTACCGATCCAATTGGATTACGGCCTGATCAAAAAAGTGATGGCGAGCCAACTCTTTAAAGGCGAGGATGGAATCGCCGAAGTGTGGCATGACAAACACAAATGCAGCTTTCTCAACCTTTCCAACCCAAGGATTTCGGGCGAGGATGGACAGATCAAATTGTTGAATGACGTACAGGCTCAATTCGGCACGTCGTTCGGCGGACAGTGTATACCCGTTTTGGCTTGGGACGGGGCGTTGGAAACGTATCAAAAACCAACAATCAGCCCGGACCAATCGGTGCTTAGCTTGCCGGTAACAAGGGCCAATGCTTATGATCGGCAGGGCCGTCAACTGACCCTCGATAAACTGCAAGACCTCATTAAAAAAGTGGCTGAGCCTAAATTGGCCGATATCAAAGTGGATTTGAACAAATCCCGAGGCGATATGGAAAAAACCTTAACTGGTTTTTTACCCAAGCAAAATGCCGGTGAAATCAAACAAGCCCTCGACACGTTGAAGTTTAGCGGCGCCGAAGCCAATGACGACGGTATTAAGGTTAAGCTCGCTTTCGATGCCCCGTTGAAAAAAATCGATCTGAAACCGGAAGCGCCTTTTACAGAGGCCGAGCAAAAAGCATGGCAATCGACCTGGAAAGAATGGGACGCTTTTTTAAGTAAGGCGATTGAGCAGGCATCCAGGGAAACGCAATCGCAGGAGCTGAGGGATACGTTGACGGAAATTTTAGTGGACTCGCGGACGGCGTTTCAGGCGGGATTAAAAGCGCAAAGTCCGAAAAGTAGCGATCCAGTCCGCGTTTTTTTTACCGAGACATGGCAAAAATTGGCGCCGCAACTTAAAATTTTAGCGAAAGAACTGCCAGAAATTGAAGGGTTACGGTATTTAACTTTTATTGCGGCTACCGATGTCATTTATGAATTGGATAATTTGGGGGCGCCGTTCGGCCTTGAAATTACTTCCGATGGCTTAAGGCGGTTGGCGAGGATGCTGATGGCCGGAAAGCAACAAGATAACCTGAAATAGCAGTTGTTATTGTCAATAACAGTCAAGATTGGAGAGTTCGATATGAAACTGTTAGATTGTATTCCTATTTTATTGATAGTGATGGCTACACCGGTTCACGCCGATGTTTTCAAATGCAAGCAACCATCAGGGAAAATCACCTATCAACCAATGCCGTGTCCGTCGGGGACTTCTGCGCAAGGAGTTGTAAAAGTAAAAGAAATGACGCCGGAGCAAGTCGAAGAAGCGAAAGCAAAATTAAAAATATGGCAAGACGAACAAGCGGCTAATGAGGCATTAAAATTGCGGGCGGACCGGGAGCGTCGGGAAGAACTTAGGAAACAGGAAAGTTTGGACTTGCAAAGACGTGGCGTTGCGGCACAGGAACAGCAGATGATCCTTAATCAGCAACGCCAATATCAAGGTGGCGGCGGTTTATATAATCCATATTATTATCGGCAATGGAATGGTTTTCCCTATAAGCCCTACGGCCCGAATTACTTTCCGCAGCAATTCCCGCACAATCCGCCTTTTCCACCACACCAAGACATGCCGCCGATACCGCCTGCCCATCCGGTTGAGCCTGCACCGATTACAATGCCGGGAGCGAAGGATAAAGGTAGTTTCGGTTTCAGGTAAGCCGAATGCTGATAGTAATTTTGAAAATTACTTGACTGATGGTTTCGGTAGGTCATCATCGTTAGCTGAATATTAATAACAACAAAAATAGCTATGGAAAAACCGAGTTTTTTATCGAAAGAACGTATTATTGCCAGCCCCGGTTTTAATCGTTGGCTGGTGCCGCCCGCCGCATTGGCAATCCATCTTTGTATCGGGATGGCTTATGGCTTTTCGGTGTTTTGGCTACCGCTTTCGAAGGCGATAGGGATTAAGGAGTCCGTCCAATGCGGGCCTGAAATCGGTTTTATTCAAGAACTGACTGTCATTCACTGCGACTGGAAAATTGCGACATTAGGTTGGATGTATACGCTTTTTTTTGTTTTTCTGGGTTCTTCCGCCGCACTTTGGGGCGGTTGGCTCGACCATGTGGGACCCCGTAAAGCGGCCGTTGCCAGCACTTTTTGCTGGTGCGGGGGCATGTTGTTATCCGCTTGCGGCGTCTATTACCACCAATTTTGGATGATGTTGCTCGGTTCGGGGGTTATCGGTGGAATTGGCTTGGGTCTAGGCTATATATCGCCGGTTTCGACATTGATCAAATGGTTCCCTGACCGCCGGGGCATGGCGACAGGCATGGCGATCATGGGGTTCGGCGGCGGCGCCATGATAGGTTCCCCGTTAGCGGCGGAATTGATCAAGTTTTTTGCAACCGATACCGACGTGGGCGTGATGCCGACGCTGATTGTGTTAGCTTCAGTCTATTTCGTATTCATGATGGCGGGGGCATTGAGTTATCGGATTCCCGCTTCGGATTGGCGGCCGCGCAACTGGCAGCCGTCCAACGTAATTAAAGCGAATAAGATGATTACACATAAGCATGTCGATGTAAAAGATGTGTTTAAGATCAAACAATTTTGGTTGCTCTGGGGTGTCCTTTGCATGAATGTAAGTGCTGGGATCGGTATTATCGGGATGTCGTCCCCCATGCTGCAGGAGATTTTCGGAGGTCAGTTAATCGGTATCGACAAACCGTATTCCGCCCTGGATAAAGGCCAATTAACCTCAATTGCCGCTATCGCAGCTGGTTTTACGGCGTTGCTGAGTTTATTTAATATTGCAGGCCGGTTTGTATGGGCGAGCATGTCAGACAAATTGGGCCGAAAAAATACCTACATGGTATTTTTTATCTTGGGGAGTTTGCTTTATCTAAGCATTCCGGAAAGTGCAATGGCAGGTAAGACAATCTTCTTTGTCGGCGCGTTTTGCCTCATCCTGAGCATGTACGGTGGCGGTTTTTCTACCATTCCTGCTTATTTGGCGGATCTGTTCGGCACCCAAATGGTCGGCGCAATCCATGGCCGGTTATTAACTGCGTGGGCCACGGCAGGCATAGTAGGGCCGGTAATTGTCAATTACATGAGGGAATATCAACTTGCTTTAGGTATTCCGCGCGAACAGGCCTATAACCAAACGATGATGGTGTTAGCCGGGATGTTGATGATAGGCTTTTTTTGCAACTTGCTCATTAGGCCAGTGGCGGACAAGTGGTTTATGGCTGAAGACGAGCTTCCGGTTGGAACAGGATTGGAAAATGAAAGTTTGAGTCCCTTGATTTCCGCGAATCATACCGACGAAGCCAGTTCGATTCCTGTTTTCTCATTATTAGCAGCCTGGATGGCTGTTTTATTGCCTTTGTCCTGGGGTATATATAAGACCTTGCTCAATGCGGCCAAGTTTTTTAACTGATGCTGTGACTGGATAAATGTTAACCGGAAAATCGACATGTACCGGTTTTATCTAAAAATGGCTTTCTCAAGGTTTTTGCTGGTTTCAAGTCCTTTCAGCGTGGATCTGTCCTTGATTTCGGGAAATTGGGTGCCTTCCAGGTTACTGCCCGAAAAATTGGCGTCCGTCAGGTTGGTGCCTGTTAAATCGGCGCCGGATAAATCGGCATTGGTGAAATCGGCTACGGCTAAGTCGGCCCCCATCAGGTTGGTATTGCGCAGTTTGGCTCCGGTCAGATTGGCGTGTTTCAACAAAGCGCGGTTTAGGTCTGCGCCCGTCAAATCGGCGCCGCTTAAATTGACGCTATTTAAACTGACGCGCATTAGCCCCA
>JBGAWU010000236.1:0-4736 GCA_044227425.1 Methyloglobulus sp. | reverse complement strand
AGCAGTTTGGGCTTTTTCTTTGTCGCCTTCATTTATTGCGGCAATTACTTTTTTAATGAAAGTGCGTAAGTTGCTGCGTTGTCCGGCATTGCGAATACGGCTCTTTTCGGCTTGTTTCGCGCGTTTTTTAGCTTGTGCTGTATTAGCCATGGTATCTATTTCTTGCAAAGTCAGTTATCAGACCGCGCATTATCTTTATAAATGGTATGATTGTCAAATTTTATTGTCTAAAGCTTTTTGAATGAGAGGAAGACTATAAGTGGGTAAAAGGCTTTTTAGGGCAACGGTTGTCGTGAGTGGTATGACGTTGGTATCCCGGATATTAGGTTTTATTAGGGATATGCTGATTGCCCGCTTGTTTGGTGTGGATTTGGCTACCGATGCTTTCTTTGTCGCTTTTAAAGTACCCAATTTATTTCGCCGCTTATTTTCCGAGGGCGCGGTTTCCCATGCTTTAGTGCCGGTCATGGCTAATTATAGTCAACAAGGCGGCGATAATGCTTTGCGGCTATTTATTGGCAAGTCGGTAGGTACAATTGCCGCATGGGCTTTTCTTTTTGTAACCGTTAGCGTTTTGTTGGCACCGTTATTGATTTTTATTTTAGCGCCCGGATTTGCTTGGCAAGGCACTCAATATGATCTGGCGGTTAATTTATTACGCATCACGCTACCTTATGGTTTTTTTGTGGTTTTAATCGCTTTTTCGGGGGCTGTCCTAAATGCAAGGGGCGTTTTTGGGATTACCGCAATAACACCGGCTTTCCTGAATATTTGCATGATTGGTGCTGCGCTCTGGCTAGCGCCAATGATGGACGTGCCGATTACAGCGTTGGCGTGGGGCGTTTTGGGAGCGGGTGCGGTGCAGCTTTTATTCCAGATCCCTAGCTTAATGCGGTTAGGTTTGTTGCCTAAGTTGTCGGTCCGGTTCAATGACCCGGAAGTAACCCGTGTCAATAAGCTATTACTGCCCGCAATATTCAGCGCTTCGGTGACACAGATAAATTTGTTGTTGGACACTTTAATAGCCTCGTTGTTGGTGAGTGGAAGTGTGTCCTGGCTTTATTATTCCGACCGGTTAGTTGAATTTCCGATGGGATTGTTGGGTTTGGCGTTAGCGACAGTCATTTTGCCCAATCTCGCTAAAAGTCATGCGGCTGATAATCCTGCGGCATTTTCCTCAACCTTGGATTGGGGGTTGCGTTTAGTCGTACTGGTTGGAGTGCCGGCAACGATTGCCTTGTTTATCCTTGCAGAACCGATGATATCTACTTTATTCCAATATAATGAATTTACGGCAACCGATGCTTATAAAGCAAGTTTAAGCCTTAAGGCTTATTCCTTAGGTCTACCCGGTTATCTTTTTATTAAAATCCTGGTGCCTGGCTTTACCGCACGGTTAGATTTGAATACACCTGTCCGGTACGGTATTTATGCAATGGTTGCTAGCCTTGCATTAAATATTTTGGCTATTCCGTTGGCACATGCCGGTTTGGCGTTGGCGACATCGTTAGGGGCTATTATCAATGCGGGACTGCTTTTAGCCCGATTACTCCGGGAAAAGGCGTATAAGCCGGAAAAAGGCTGGCTTTTGTTCATGGTACGCATGACGTTGGCTAGTGTACTGATGGCTGTAATCTTATGCAGCTTTGTCGAAAATAGTTGGTGGAATCAATGGGGTTTTGTGGATAGGGCGATCAACCTTTCCAAATGGATCATGATAGGTCTTTTTGTTTACCTGCTGGCATTGGTCTTCCTCGGGCTGAGACTAAGGCATTTAGTAGGAACAAATGATAAAATCGCCAATTTTTGAGACAATTCGTTACCGATGCGTTTGATTAGAGGTATTCCACGCCAGGCTGTTTTTCGGGAGGGTTGCGTTTTAACGATTGGAAATTTTGACGGCGTCCACTTGGGCCATCAGGCTGTGGTAAAAAAACTTGCTGAGCGGGGGCGACAGTTGGGATTGCCGGTTGTCGTTATGATTTTTGAACCGCAACCGCTCGAATTTTTTTTGGGCGTTGCCGCGCCGCCTCGCCTAACCCGATTGCGGGAAAAAGCGATAGAGCTGAAGAAACTGCCCGTTGATGATTTGGTCATTGTGCGATTTAATAACAAGCTTGCCAATTGCGAACCAAAAATGTTTATCGATCAATTCTTAGTGAAAGGATTGAATGTCAAGCATCTGGTCATCGGAGATGACTTTCGCTTTGGCAAGGCAAGACAGGGCGATTTTGATTTGCTCAAAAAACAAGGCGAAATCCTTGGGTTTAGCGTCGAAGATACCGGGTCATTACTTGTTAAAGATGTGCGGGTTAGCAGCACTTTAATAAGAAAAGCGCTGGCTGCTGATGACCTGGAGCAAGCGAAACAGTTATTGGGATATGATTATTCGGTTAGCGGGCGTATTGTCCATGGCGATAAACGTGGCAGGACAATGGGTTACCCGACGGCTAATATCATGTTATTTAGGAGGAATGTACCCATCAGCGGCGTTTTCGCTGTGACTATGGCGGGTATAAGCGATATCGAGATTGAAGGCGTAGCCAATCTGGGTATTCGGCCTACCGTTGAAGGGAGCAGTAAGGTAATCTTGGAAGTCCATTTATTCGGATTCGATCAGGATATCTACGGACACTATGTTACAGTGCATTTTAAAAATAAAATCAGGCCTGAACGCCGGTTCCGGTCGGTTGACGAACTGAAGGCTCAAATAATAAACGATGTCGCGGAAGCAAAGGCCGTTTTCGCCGCTCAAGCAATAAAAAACAATGGATGAAGACGTTGGATTATAAAAGTACACTCAATTTACCGAACACTGCGTTTCCCATGAAGGGCAACCTTGCCCAACGCGAACCTGAACGCTTAAAACAATGGCAAGATCTGGATTTGTATAAGGCTATCAGGACGGAAATGCAGGGTCGTCCTAGATTTATTTTACATGACGGCCCGCCTTACGCGAACGGTGAAATTCATATCGGTCATGCCGTGAACAAGGTGCTGAAAGATTTCATTATTAAATCCAAAACCTTAAGCGGTTTCGATGCGCCTTACGTGCCAGGCTGGGATTGCCACGGCTTGCCAATTGAGCTTCAGGTTGAGAAGAAAATAGGCAAGGCGGGCATAAAAGTGGCTCCCGATGTTTTCCGCAAGGCGTGCCGGGAATATGCAGGCAAGCAAGTCGCTATCCAAAAAGAAGCGTTTATACGTTTAGGTATTCTAGGCGATTGGGAAAAACCATACCTCACGATGGGTTTCGGTTTTGAGGCCGACATCGTGCGCACCTTGGGCGCTATCGCCCAGAAAGGCCATATTACCAAAGGCGCCAAGCCGGTGCATTGGTGCACGGATTGCGGTTCGGCTTTGGCGGAAGCGGAAGTCGAGTATGAAGACAAGCGTTCGCCTGCGATTGATGTGCGTTTCTCCGTGGTGGACGAAGCCGCTTTGATGGCGGCATGTCACCATGTCCCTGAGCATAACGGGGAAGGTGAGCTTTCAGTCGTTATTTGGACCACCACGCCCTGGACATTGCCGGCTAACCAGGGGGTAGCGTTGAATCCTGGTCTGGATTATGCGGTTGTACAGTGTGAAAAGGAAGGCAAAAAAGAACGTCTCGTGGTGGCGGAAGCATTGATTAAAGACGCTATGTTGCGCTACGGCATTGAGCATTATCACGTAATTGCTTATTGCAAAGGCAGTGCGCTTGAACATCTACTATTACAACATCCGTTCTATGACCGGAAAGTGCCTATTATCCTAGGTGACCATGTGACCACGGATGCCGGTACCGGCGCAGTGCATACTGCCCCAGGCCACGGCCAAGACGATTATGTCGTCGGACTAAAATATAATTTGCCCGTCGATAATCCGGTCGGTGCGGACGGTGTCTTTTTGCCCACGACAGAGCTTTTTGCCGGGGAACATGTATTTAATGCCAACAACCATGTCCTGGATGTGTTGGAAAAAAATGGAAAATTGCTGCATAACCAAGCAATATTACACAGTTACCCGCATTGTTGGCGGCATAAAACGCCGATTATTTTCAGGGCGACGCCGCAATGGTTTATTTCCATGGAACAAAACGGCTTACGCGATCAAGCGCTGAGTGAAATCAAACGCGTGGAATGGATACCGGATTGGGGACAGGCGCGTATTGAAAGCATGTTGGAAGGCCGCCCCGATTGGTGTATTTCGCGGCAACGGACTTGGGGTGTCCCCATCACATTTTTTGTCGATAAAATAACCGGCGAGTTGCACCCGCGAACCGGCGAATTGATCGGACAGGTAGCAAAGCAAATCGAAGAAAAGGGCATCGATGCCTGGTTCGAATTAAATCCCGAAGAACTGCTTGGAGACGAGTCCGAGCGTTATCAAAAGATAACCGATACGCTTGATGTCTGGTTCGATTCTGGGGTAACACATGCCTGCGTACTCGATAAACACGAAGAGTTACACTTTCCGGCCGATTTGTATCTGGAAGGCTCGGATCAACACCGGGGCTGGTTTCAGTCATCATTACTGGCTTCAGTCGCTAAAAATGGTGTTGCACCGTACAAGGCGGTACTAACCCACGGCTTTACCGTTGATGCTGAAGGCAAAAAAATGTCTAAATCCAAGGGCAATGTAGTTGCGCCGCAATCGGTCATGAAAGATTTAGGTGCAGATGTTTTGCGTTTATGGGTGGCTTCAACCGATTACCGTGGTGAGATGTCGGTCTCAAATGAAATCTTGAGCCGCAC
>JBGAWU010000235.1:0-4778 GCA_044227425.1 Methyloglobulus sp. | reverse complement strand
TGGTCTCGAAAAACAATGCAGGTAAAGGCGATTTAACTAAAAAATTAAACCATCTCGAAGATAAAGTCGCCAAACTGACGCTGCAAATCAAAGCCGATAAACAAACGATAAATGAATTGAACCTTGCACTTGCCCAACGAGATGCGCAAATCTGCGATCTCGAATTAAAATTGGGATTCGCCCAGCAGTCGTTGTTTGAAAAGGTCGCCAATAAAATCCAGGATTGCCGGAGCCAAATTAAAACCGACATTGCTGAAAACCTTATTCTCCCATCCCTTACTCAAATCCAACACCAACTTAAATCGATCCAGGATGTTGTGGCAGAGGCAACGACGGTTTTGCGTGAAAAGAAAGCATTATTTGATAACGGCATCTTGAACGCAAAAGACAAAGCCGTTCAATTTCCGGAACAAGCCACGTCATACATAGAACACTCCTTTATCAATCCAACCCAAGCTTTGATGAATCAAATGGCTAATTCGCTGAGTATGCAGGCTAAAACGACGAAGATATTAATCGAAGACAGGGCCATATATCCCGGCAAGGTGATATACGATGAAATCCTTGCCTTGGCAATAAGCTTACCCGGTAAAGTAGTGACTGAAATGGAAATAAAGGTTTTGAATCCGATCCGGCAAAATATTAACCAAATATCTCAAGCTTCCGAAACAATTTATCCGACGTCCCTTGCCGCCTTGGAAAAATCGGCTGATTTTGTTAAAGACGGCTATAACCAAGCATTGGCGGCAATAATAGACCAGATTAAAAACTCGCCGTTCTGGGATGGAAAAAATAGGCTGAAAACCAGTTTTTAGCGTCAATATTTGCCATTCCAATAGGAAGCGGTTGGTTTTAAACCAGTGTAATCGTTTGTATTTTATAGAAAAATCATTATTCTTTTACCGGGCGTTTTTCCAGTTTTCGTTGCAATGTACGCCTGTGCATATTCAGCGCCCTGGCGGCAGCCGATATATTGCCGTCGTGTTGCAATAATATTTTTTGCAGGTGTTCCCATTCCAAACGTTTTGCCGATGGTGGATTTTTGTTGATCGTTACGCCCGTGTCACCCTGGTTTTTCCCAAGGGCGGCGACAATTTCATCAGCGTTGGTAGGCTTGGTCAAGTAATGAACCGCACCCAGCTTAATAGCCTCTACCGCCGTTGCTATGCTGGCAAAGCCGGTTAACATCACACAAGCCGTGTTTGCATCCAGGGAAATCAACTTCTTTACCAATTCAAGCCCGGATTCATGACCGATCCGCAAATCGATGACTGCATACTCAGGCAAATACATCTCTGCCAGGGACAACCCTTTTTCAAGATTGTGGGCAACTAAAACCTCAAATCCCCTCCTCTCTAAAGCTGATTTCAATACTTTGCAAAAAACCTTATCGTCATCCACCAATAGCAAGACCGGTTGATCCGAAACTTGGCTGTTCATCGTCATTCTCCGCTTTTTTTAGCAAGGGCAAGATTATTTCCACGCAAGCCCCCCCTGTTTCTAAATTACTGAGTTCGATTGTACCGTTTAACCGATGTATCGTGGAATAAGCCAAGAATAAGCCGACACCTAAACCTTTGCTTTTACTTGATAACGGTTGCTGCCCAATCAGGTCGGCAAATTCGGCAGGGAATCCTGGTCCGTAATCCCTGATTTTGACCATCATCTCATACTTATCCCATTTCGCATGAAACTCAATACCTTGCTCGGGATCGGATGCTTCGACTGCGTTGTTCAATATATTGATCAACGCATGGGTTAGTGTGCGCTCGGCGATAATCTGTGCATCCATGTCAACCTCGGGGTCGATAAAGTAATGTAATTTTGCCGTCGGTTTATGGGTACGCCATTGTGAAATAACATCATCGACGTACGTCGCTAATTGCACTACTTTACCCGATTCGGCGCGCATTTCGCCCGCTGATGCCGACATCAACGACAACGCTTCTTTACATCGACTAACTTGGTTTTGGAGAATTTCCATTTTTTCATTCAGATCGGGGAAATGGCGGCTCGGAAAATCTTGGATCAATTCGTGGATCACAATCGCCATGGTGCCTAAGGGCGTACCCATATCGTGCGCCGCACTGGCTGCCAGCGTACCTAAAGCCACCACCCGTTCGTCCCTCAGCGCTTTTTCCCTGGCTTCAGCCAAACTCCTTTCCCTGTTTTTTAACGTTCTTGCCAATTCGGCAACAAAAAAAGCCACCAACCCGGCACTGAACACAAAGCCGAACCACATGCCAAACATGTGCAAATTATAATAATGCTTGTCGCTGATATCATGGGCTTTCTGCATCATTTGATAGCTCATGATGCTGGGACTGGGATGCAGCAATGAGGATTCCGGCATATGGGGTTCAATGGAAGGCAGCGGTACATTGAACGCAATCAGGATTGAATACATGGATGTCGTTAAAATCACCATGTACCAGGCATAGGATTGGGGCAGCATGATGGCCGTAATGATCAACGGCAACAAAAACACCCAGGTAATTGGGTTTGAAGCGCCTCCGGTCAAGTACAGCAATGCGGCAATCGAAAAAACATCGATGCAAATTTGGGAAAATATTTCGATTTCAGTTACCGGGTCGTCCGTTTGAAGCCGCATCGAGGTATACATATTCACCGCGATGATAGCAACGATAACTAGCCATAACTGTTGCTCGGGGATCTTAATATTAAGGCCGTAAACAAACATGACGACTAAAATACCTTCCCCCAAAATCATCATATTTCTAAGTATAAACAACCACTTAAGATTTTGCCTGGCGGATATTTCAGATTTTGGTAAAACGTTAGCGAGCATAGTGTTTAGGGATTAAACCAAACCAGTTTGAAAATTATAATTTATTGTTTTTAATTAATAAATTGCAAGTTAATTGGGGATTAACTACGATAAATATTCACGAAACGGTATCTTAAGCCCCCTTTTGTTAGACTATTGTAAACAATAAGTTAACAGTGAATTAAATTGATTTCAAAAAATCTCATTAAATAGCATTTTTTTGCATTCAAAACAGTAGAAATACAAATATTTATATATATATTTCATATTGTTACATGAAATTACTATTGCTTTATATTAACTTAAATGGTGCGACAATTTGTCACATACCCATTTGCTTAAGGCGTTGCTATTATATTACTGACTTTTAAGGGTTCTTACCGATCCCGATAGCTGAAAGTTGCGTTATATCTTCCTAATGTCTATAAGGCGGTTTTTTTGAACCGCCATTTTTTTGCCTTTCTTTCACAACGACAATGTCACGCTTGCGGATTAAGCGTTCCAGACCAAACCCGTTAGTTATAACACACGCCTAGACCGCCAATGCCACAATAGCCTTGCGGATTTTTGGCAAGATACTGTTGATGGTAATCTTCGGCGTAATAAAACTCGCCTGCAGGAACAATTTCCGTGGTAATCCCGGCAAAACCCGCTTCTTTAAGCCGTTGCCCGTAATGCGTCCTGGAGTTAGCTGCCGCTTCCCGTTGTCCGTCGCTGTAAGGATATATTCCCGACCTATATTGGGTACCCATGTCATTACCTTGCCTCATTCCCTGGGTAGGGTTATGGGATTGCCAAAACAGTGTCAGCAATTCATCGTAAGACACAAGATTGGGATCGTAAATTACCCTCACCACTTCGTTATGGCCGGTCAATCCGGTACAAACCTCCTGATAAGTCGGATTCGGCGTATAACCGCCGCTATAACCAACTGCCGTGCTGAATATATTGGGATATTGCCAGAATTTCCGCTCCGCCCCCCAAAAACAGCCCAATCCAAACATCGCTATTTCGACGTTGGAGGGAAACGGGGGCGCTATCGGATTCCCTAACACATAATGCCGGTTGATGACCGGCATCGGGGTATCCCGCCCTGGAAGCGCCTTGTCAGGATCCGGTAATTCAGTTTTTTTAATCGAAAAAAACATACTCGTTAAAAGATACTTGGATAATGTTAAAACGAAGCCTACTATATTTCCCGATTAATATAAAGGGGAAGGCCCCATACCTGGATACATATGAAACAACAAGATGTACTGCGTCGATTTTTATTTGAAGAACTGGGCGTTCGAGGACTTTGGGTCCGATTGTCGGATAGCTGGCAAACCGCCCAACAACACCAAAAATCCCCGCTCGAGGTCCAATTACAGCTCGGACAAGCATTAACGGCGGCTGTGTTATTATCTTCGACAATCAAATTTAAAGGTTCGTTGATCCTGCAAATCCAAGGAGACGGCCCCGTGCGAACTTTAGTAGCACAAGCAACGCACGACCGCAAACTTAGAGGGTTGGTTCGTAGCAACGGCGACATACGACCGGGTTCCCTGGAATCAATGTTCGGCGAGGGTCGTTTAGTCATCACCATTTCTTCTGAAAAAGCCAAACCTTATCAAGGTGTTGTCCCTATACTCGGGAAAAATTTGGCGACTGCATTGGAAAACTATTTCCAGCAATCCGAACAGCTTAATACACGGATGTGGTTGTTTGCGGATGCGACCAGGACAACCGGCCTGTTCCTCCAGGAATTACCTTCCCAGCTCAGTAACAACGAAGACTGGGAGCGCGTCGAAATGTTGGCGAGTACATTAACGGAACAAGAAATTCAGGACTTGGATTGCGAAGACATGTTGTACCGGTTATTTAATCAGGAAAAAATCCGATTGTACGATGAGGAGAAGGTACAATTTGATTGCTCCTGTTCGCGTCCCAAAATCGAAAACACCTTGCGTTTATTAGGGCGCGCAGAGTTGGAAGGTATCCTGAGCGAACT
>JBGAWU010000234.1:0-4783 GCA_044227425.1 Methyloglobulus sp. | reverse complement strand
AGAAAACGGGACAAAGCCCGTAGTGCCGAATTGCTGCGGCAACGACCTTGTGACGATGTGGGGAAGGGTAATGTTGTAGGTTTGTAAGCAGGGCTGTCGTTGCCGTGATTAACTCTAAATCGTGTAAGCGAGAAAACCAATCCCCTTTAAAGGCATCGAGTAGATTAAGAAAAGCCTCTTGAAACTGTATGGCGGCAGTAAGGCTCATTTGTTTATTGGCCGCTTGAAGCAGTACATTTTCTACAGAAAACCTAACACACTCCGTATTTAACCAACCGGTCAGTGGCGTTTTGGAAAGTTCGGAGAGAAATTCGCTTGCTATATCCGTTTTGCCATCCGAAAGTAACGCGGGCAGGGCGAGTGACAGCTTCCACGCGTTACGGTTTTTCCCAAGCTTGTACAAGAATGACAAATTCTGCCATTTGTGTAAGGCCATAAATTCATTATGACGGCACAGAAATGGGATAACGGAGGAAAGATAGTTGCGGCTGACTTTCCCATGCAATTTCAACCGGTCATGTGTTGTTTTGACAGGTAAAAAAACAGAATCCTGGGTATCTGTCAATTGGTGATTAAGCTCGTTCAACGCTTCCCATAACTGTCGTGTTTTGCTGTTCGGCGCACCCGTAGTGACAGGATATTCCTTTCCTATGAGCTGAAAGGCTGTTTTACGCACGAACTGGGTCAGTGTTTTATAGATGGACACTTTTGCTTTACTTAGGCCGTAACAGAATTATTTATCAGATGGGTGTTACGGTATTTCAAAAACTCATCGTTGATCTGGGAAGGGGTGCCGACATGGCTGATTGGCATGAGATGATCGGCCAAGCCCGCTTCTTTCAGCCTAGCGGCAATTGCGCCAATATCGAAAGCAAAAACCGGCAGCCCTGCTTTTAATGCGATAGAAAGCGTGTAACTGTAAGTTTCCGGCCAGAGTGAAGGTAAGAACACAACATGAGGGTTAATCTTTTCCAGAAGTTCTAGTGCGTTGTCATCGTGATATTTTCCTGTGATCTTAATGCCTTCGTTGAGCAACAGACGGTTCCTGATGGTATGGCCCATCAGGACAAAATTCAGGTGCAGGTTTCGCTGTTTTGCGTCTTTTGCGCAAGCGCGTATCACATCGAAACCTTTTATTTTACCAATGGCGCCGATGATGACTATGGTCAGTTTCTCGTTATGAGAAAGGTGGGGCGTCCTAAGTTTGATCTCGTGGGGAGCGATTTCCTCGTGCGGAGTTACATTCAGCTGCAGGTCTGGGTAGTAACGGGAAAGCCGTTCGGCGACATCCTTGTTGGGGACTTGTAGTTGGTCGGCGGCGCATAAAACACTGTGATGAAGCTTGCGCCATTGCTCGATGTCGGTAACACCGAAGTCATTGCCCCGTTCAGACAAACACACATTGCAGCCGGAAATATCGGGTTCGCGGCAATAGAGGCCGTTTTCATCCACGAGATTGATACGGGGACATATGACTTTGTAGTCATGGATATCCACGTACAATTTGATGACTGCGGTCTGGCAGAGTTGTAATAGCTGGGCGGGAGCATCTGGTTCGAAATCGACAAGGCCGTGGCAATGGGCGCTTATGATTCCTAGTTCGCGGATGACCTTTGAAAGTACATCAGTATCAGAAAGGCGGAAGCTGGGCAGGTTAAGTAGCTGGCGGCAAGTCTGGTGTTGTATGAGTACATGGCTAGGCCTGTCCCTGTACGGCCGCATAAAAAACACGCCCATGCCCTTGTTAGCCAGCGCGGACGCATCTTGCAAAAGGTATTTTTCGGCGCCACCCCCCCGATTATGACAAACCATGAGGGCGTTTTCATGTTTTTTCTGATGCTTTAATCGGGCCCAGTCCAGCCGTTGGCGGGATTCTCGTAGAGGGTCGTTTTCGGTAAATTGTTTTACCTGTGAATTATAGGTGGGATGTAGTTTTGCTAAAACCCTCATGGCGTCCGTAACGCGTTTCCCTTTTTCACCTAAAAAGGAAGCGCCCCCTATATGCCTGACAAAGACATAACTTGCGATCAAGTTACGCCAACCCTGTGTTATGGCCCTTTGGCACCAATCGTTTTCTTCCCCATAACCTTTGCCGAAGCTGGCTTCGTCGAAATCGCCCACAATATCCAGCGCCGTTCTGCGCAAGTACATGCAAAACCCAACGCCGGTGGGGGTCTCAACAGTCACACCGGCATTGACGTCCATTGCAAGCCGATCCAATGTGGGGTAATCGACTTCTAATGGATAGGGATTATCGTGTAAAAAACGGGGATAAGAGCAGATGGTTGCATTGTTGGAGAGCGGCGTTACACTTGCCACTTTTTCAGAACTGTATGCGGCTTGATGCAATCGGTCAAGCCAGCCATCGTAAACTTCGGTGTCTGAATTGAGGATGACTACGTCGCGGTCACGATGCTGCGAAATGCCTTTGTTAATCGAACAAACAAATCCCAGGTTGCTGTCATTCCTAATTAACGTAATCCAGCCGCGCGCGGAAATTTCTTTTAGGTCGGCGCTGATTTGTGGTTCAGGGCTACAGTCCTCAACAACGATCAGTTCAAAAGCAATCGTATTCCTGGCCTGGAGTACGCTGCTCAAGCATCGCCAGGTCAGTATCCGGTTTTTATAGACGGGTACGATGACATCGATAAGCGGTATTATCCCATCACGTTTAATTTGAATATCGAGACGTTCCCAGTTGCATATCTCATCGCTGGAAACTGTCGATTTGGGACTCCCATTCTTGTCGATATGTTTGGCACCCGAAGGGTCACGGGTCAGCCGTCCTTCTTGACGGCCTGCATAAATGTAATGCAACAGAGGGTTTAGCCCTGCTTCGCGGACGTCCGAATAGGAGCGAAGATAGAATTGGCTATCGAACTGCAAATTTGGCGAACGCCCTTCCGCTCCTCCAAATTTTAAATAATGCTGTATCGGTTCGTAGCCGGAGCGGGCTACGTCCTTGTTTTGCGACAGATAATGCTGGACATTAAACCAAGGGCTGGGCGAGATGCGCTTGTAGCGCCCGACATAGGCGTAATGTAGCAGGGCATTAACCCGTTTAGTCCGGCTTTTAATCCGATGGCGGTAATAGTTTGGATCGAAAAGGGGCATAGGCAGACGGCCTTTACGGTCGCCGTGAACGGCATAATGCCGCAGGGGACGGATACCCTTTTGTGCTATATCGGGGTTAGTTTCAAGGTAATAATTGCTATCGAATAGGTTGGTTTTCTTAATTAAGTAAATTAATAGGGTATGGTAAATTCCCCGTAGTCCAGGCGCTTTACAAATCGATTTAGCGAGCCAAAGTATGCCGAGTATAAGTTCGCCTCTACATAATTTGATAAATTCGCTTATTCGCATTATTGCGGTCGGACTGTTTTTGCTTGTTTAAGCTGTTTAGTATAAATACGAAAACCCTAGGCTATCATTGAGTCTCCTGATAGTCTAGGGCTAAACATATTGGATATTTTAAAAGAGATTACTCACCGGTTCTGGAAAGTTCTTCCTTAAAACCGTGTCGCAATTCTCGCGGATAATCCGATTTGGTAAATCATGGTTGCGACTTCTTTGAAAATTTGCCGGTACTTCTCATCGACTTTCGGCACCACTAATATTTCATCGCCCGGACGAATTACTGGGTCGTCGCCAAATAAACCGGAACTGTCTTCCGTATTTTCGAAGCTGCCGTCCATGTGAGCGACAATAATTCTCGACGTGTCGGCATCTTGGGTAAAGCCACCGGAGGTAGAAATATAATCCTCAATTTCTTTATCGGCTTCGATTGCCATCGTATTGGGAAACATGACTTCCCCGCTGACTAATATTAAGTTGTCGATAGCTGGAATACGGATAATATCCCCGTTTTCCAGTAATAACTGGTTAATATTATCACCTTTAGCAATGATGACCTGGCCGGAAGGCTCAATCGATTTCGCTCGTTCCACCCATTGCATCATGAGTTGGGCTTCAGCCGTACGAAGTTGCGCTTCTTCGGCAGTACCTGATCGTGCGGTTAAAACACTGGCTTCCATCCTTTTCAATGCTTCGTCAAGCATTTCTTTTTGCCGTGTACGAACGGATTGACGGAAAAGCTGCAAGCTTTTCGTATCGGAAATATCCGTAAACTGGATCTGTTGCAGTAATTTTCCTATCCGTGAGCCATAAGGAAGCACATATTCTTGGGCGCTTAAATGTTCTCCCTCTACCCTGACGGTGATGGTGCCTGGTTTCTTGTCGGCCGTAAACTCAATCTCGTCGCCGTTTTCAAGGACAATGGCATTGGCGTTTTCTATCGGATAATATTCAACATTTTTGGTCGTGCCGGTATTGCGGACAATTCTTACGTGGGTTGCCGACGCGTTAGGTTTTGCTATCCGGGCAATATCGGCGACCGAATGCTCCCTATCCGAAAACTCGAACTGTTTAGCATTATCGGCAAGGCCGCTAACCTTGACCGTGTTTTCAATGGGGGGAACAAAGATGACATCGCCGTCGGCTAGTTGGGTTAACGGCATCCGTCCTTCCAACAGGAAGTCGTAAAGGTTAATCGATGTCCGGGTATGCGCTCCTCGTTTAACTTGCACGTTTAGGAAGGAGCCCCGATCAACATCGATTCCGCCCGCCTGGTCGAGGTAATGCAACAGGCTATCCATACTCGTACCGCCATAAAGCCCGGGACGATTGACGAATCCACCGACTAATACGCGTACGGGCTGGGCGGCGGCTAAACTAGCATAACTGTATACATTTGAGCGGAACACCTTGCTGACGGCAGCGTTGA
>JBGAWU010000233.1:0-4785 GCA_044227425.1 Methyloglobulus sp. | reverse complement strand
AGGTCGGCCTAGTTATAAATTGCAAAATTTAACGTACGCCAATGGGTTGGCTCATGAGGCGGCGCATGACGCTTTATCGGATGTTTTGGCGACTATTGCGTTAGCCAAGTTAATTAAGCAAGCGCAACCCAAATTATTTGATTATTTATGGCGGCACAGGACAAAAAACGCAGCCTATGACTTAATTGACTATGGCAGCTCCAAGTCCGTTGTTCATATTTCAGGTCGATATCCTACCAGTAAACACTGTCTTGCGGTTGTATTGCCGATTTGTAAACATCCGGATAACACTAATGGGATTATTGTTTACGACCTTTCAGTTGATCCGAGTCCATTAATCGATCTTACGGTTGAAGACATTCAAAGCAGGATTTTCACTGCGACTGCCGATTTGCCTGAGGGTATGGATCGGATCCCTTTAAAAACGGTGCATCTTAATAAATGCCCGGTATTGGCGCCGTTATCGGTGCTCAGGCCGGAGGACCAGGAGCGGTTAAATCTTGATTTGAGTGTTTGTAAAGAAAATCGCCGAAAAATTATTGAAGCTAAAAGTTTGGAAGAGAAAATTTCTCAAGTATTTGCAAAAAAAGAACCGGATGGGAACTGCTTGGAAATTGATCCCGATCTTGCAATTTATACGGGAGGTTTTTTTTCCGAACGGAATAAACAAAAAATGGCGAAAATTAGGGGGTTACAGCCCGAAGATTTAACGGGTTATGCACCAGATTTCAATGATCCGCGTTTAACGGAAATGTATTTCAGGTATAAGGCGCGAAATTTTCCAGAGTCCTTGAAACCCGATGAGGGTGTGCGATGGAGAAAATTTTGTGTCGAACGGATGACTGGCCTTCAAGCCGGTGGTGGGATTTCAATCGAAGGCTATTTCAACCGGTTAGCACAGTTACAGGTCGATAACGCCATTGACAAGGAGTTTGCAAATGAATTGGAAAATTTTGCCCGAGAGAAAATGCAAAATTTAGGTCGCCCGTTAAATTAATAGGGCTAAGCGAGTCGGGGACAATCGCCATTCCATTAATTTCTCTAGAGTTTCGTTTAACGGGAAGCGTCTTTAGCTTTTCTCGTTATCCATCATAGTCCTGCTTTTATTCTCGTTAATTAACGGTCAGGGAACGCTTTAACGGGAAATCAAAAATTAGCGCCCCAAAATTTTCGTCAAAAAATCATTTTCCGCCATGATTTGGCCGATTTTCGCATGCGGATTATTGTTGATTTTTGTAACTTTATCTTCAGTATCTCCATGTTTGTCGAAGACTAAGCTAATATTATTCAGCAAAAACTGTTTCCATAATGCTATTTGATTAGGGTGGATTGCAAATTCCATAGCGAGTTCGGCAATGGGTTTGTCGTCCTTTATTGCCGCAAGTGCCACTTGGGCTTTGAAATCGGACGAATAGTATCTTCTGTCTTCCTGGATATTAAACTCTTCTGAGTAGTTTTTTCTTCTTTCGGTATACATGAGTAACATTCCTATTAATTCCTTTAAATAAGAGGTTAAGTAAGTATGGGTTGCTCTGTCTAAACAAATTATTTTAATTGCTCGTCGGGTAAAACTGCTTTTTTGCTCTTAATTAACACAAGGCGGAAAAGTTTCGAAGGTATAAAGTTCCCTATTAAGTAAGGTAAGGAACCGAATACGATATCGGTTGTTTCATGCCAATTGTGTCGGAATTATTATCTGTCTTGCTTTTGCCGATTACTATTAGCAAAAACACCTATATGGGAAAAAATTAAGCTCACGTGGGAACCTTATGGGCGCTATTTGAAAGAGAAAAATGGCTGAAACTAGGCTAGTATATTGGGGTTATTAATTGTTAGGGCAAACCGGTTTGGGGTAGTGTGTGGCGAAAGCAAGTGAATTAAAGAAAGGTATGGTTGTAGAGATGAATGGCGATCCTCATGTCGTTAAACAGATTGAAGTGCGTAATCCATCGTCAAGAGGCGCATCGACGCTCTATAAGGTTCGGTTCAATAACTTGAAAACAGGCCAAAAACTGGATGAATCCTTAAAAGGCGATGATTTTCTCAAAGAAGCGGATTATGTGCGTGCCAAGGCTCAGTTTTCTTATATTGACGGCGATAATTATGTCTTTATGAATGTCGAAGACTATACGCAATACACGCTTTCGACTGAAGATTTGGAAGGCCAAATCGGATATTTGACGGACGGATTGGAAGGGATTGTTGCGTTGCTGGTAGATGATGAAGTGATAGGGGTCGAACTGCCCAGCTCGGTTGTGATGGCTATCGTAGAAACATCCCCAGCCATTAAAGGCGCTACTGCCAGTGCCCGGACAAAAACCGCAAAGTTGACGACTGGTATTGAAATTCAAGTTCCTGAGTATTTGGAAATTGGCGATCTGGTTAAAGTGAACACCGAATCCGGAAAATTCATGTCTAGGGCTTAAGCGTTGCTTAGCCTATTGAACCGGTTTTCATCAGCGTGTTTTTGACGATTTCCGCTCTCTTCTAGAACGACAACTGTCATTAGTAAAAAGTGAACTCTCTGGACGACAACGCATTCGATAGCCAACGTTTTTTGAAAACGCTGACAAAACGTCCGGGCATTTACAAGATGTTCGATGATAAAGGTGAAATCATCTACATCGGTAAGGCGAAAAACCTTAAAAATCGGGTATCGAGCTATTTTAAAAACCAAACCGCTTCGCCTAAGCAACAGACGATGGTTGCCCGGATTGCGAATATCGAGGTGACGGTAACGCATACGGAAGGCGAAGCCTTATTACTCGAATCCCAGCTTATCAAACGTTTCCAACCCCGTTACAACATCAGTTTACGGGATGATAAATCCTTTCCCTATCTCTATTTATCAAGCGGACAGGATTTTCCACAACTAATGTTCCACCGTGGCGCAAAGAATAAAAAAGGCCACTATTTTGGGCCATATCCCAGCGCGGGAGCGGTTCGTGAAAGTCTAAAACTGTTGCAAAAAATCTTTCCGGTTCGGCAATGTGACGATACTGTGTTTAACAATCGTACCAGACCGTGCCTTCAGTACCAGATCGAGCGATGCTCAGCCCCCTGCGTAGGCTTGATCGGCAAAGAAGCCTATGCGGAAGATGTTGCCAGTACAGTCATGTTTTTGGACGGTAAAGGCAATTCTTTGATTGAACGCCTGATAACCAAAATGGAACAGGCCGCGCTTAAACTCCAGTACGAACAAGCGGCGGTCTATCGTGACCAGATTGTAAAATTGCGTAAGATTCTGGAACAGAATTTTATTAACGGCGAGCGCGGCGATGTCGATATCATTGCTTGTTTTACTAAGGCGAATGCCGCTTGTATCCAAGTGTTTTTTATTCGAAACGGACAGCATCTAGGCAATAAAGTTTTTTTTCCAAAAATGGTTGAAGAACATGATCCCGGTTCTGTTATCCAGGCGTTTATTCCACAATATTATCTCGACAAGCCGGTGCCTTATGAACTGATTGTTAGCCACGGGCTTGGAGAAACGTCACTGTTGGAAGAAGTCCTGACCGGACAAGCGAAGCATTCGGTATCAATCTCGTGTAAAGTCAGGGGCGAACGCGCTAAATGGCTGCAGATGGCACTGACGAACAGCGAAAACGCGTTGTTAAGTAAGCTCGCTGATAAACAAGGGCTCTATGGCCGTTTTCTAAGCCTTCAAGAAGAATTGGGCTGTAGGGAAATACCAAAACGGCTCGAATGCTTCGACATCAGCCATACGCAGGGCAACCAGACCGTGGCGTCTTGTGTCGTGTTTGATCGGGATGGGCCGGTAAAATCGGCGTACCGCCGGTTTAATATAGAAGGCATCACAGCGGGAGACGATTACGCGGCCATTCATCAAGCGGTTTCCAGGCGCTATAAACGGTTAATAAAAGGTGAACACGAAGCCCCCGATATACTGTTTATCGACGGCGGAATAGGGCAGGTTAATGAGGCCCAAAAGGCATTAACCGAATTAGGGATAAATGATGTTATGATAGTGGGCGTTTCAAAGGGGCCGGATAGGAAGCCGGGGATGGAGAAGCTAATATTGGTAGAACAGGAGCAACCGTTAACGGTAAGTCCTGGGGCAAGTGGATTATTGCTTATTCAACATATCCGTGATGAAGCGCATCGTTTTGCCATCACGGGACATCGGCAGCGCCGGGGGAAAGTAACCAAGCAGTCGGTATTGGAAAGCATCGCAGGTTTGGGTGCTAAACGTAGGCAAATTTTATTAAAACAATTTGGTGGTCTGCAAGGCATTGAACAGGCTGGCGTCGATGCGCTTTGTAGTGTGGATGGCATAAGCAAACAATTGGCGCAGCGAATTTACGATAACTTTCATCACCGTAATGACCATTGAATACAATTTACCGACTTGCCTGACTTTATTAAGGATCGCACTGATACCTGTTCTGGCTATCGTTTTTTACATTCCGTGGAGCTACGCTAACATCACCTGCGCGGTTATTTTTATACTGGCAGGAATTACCGATTGGCTGGACGGTTATCTCGCAAGAAAAATGCAGATGGAAACGCCGTTCGGTGCTTTTTTAGATCCGGTCGCCGATAAACTAATGGTTGCTTTTGTTTTGGTGTTGATCGTACAGCAACAAGCCAACCTTTATATAGCGCTACCGTCGGCAATAATAATCGGTAGGGAAATCACCATCGCGTCGCTTAGGGAATGGATGGCGGAAATTGGCCAGCGGGCAAAAGTGAAAGTGTCGCAATTAGGGAAGTGGAAAACGACCGCCCAAATGGTGGCTATTACATTATTGCTGTATCGCGAAG
>JBGAWU010000232.1:0-4810 GCA_044227425.1 Methyloglobulus sp. | reverse complement strand
GTATCTGTAGAAATGGCATAAAAAAACCCTGGCCGTTTCCAGCCAGGGTTTCCAATTAACAATTAATCAGGAAAGATTAATCTTAATTAGGCAATGCAAACACAGTGAAGGTGCCGCCTAATTTTGTATAAGAGTTCAAACTTCTGTAAGCACCGACAGCGCCTAAGCCTTCAGAGTTTGAATCATCTTTACCGTTGTCGAGACCAGCCGCGATGCCGATACCCGCCCATCCGCCGATACCTGACAGTACGCCAACATATTGTTTGCCATTGTATTTCCAGGTGTTAACGTTACCGATAATGCCGGATGGGGTTTTGAATTTATACAATTCTTTACCCGTTTTGGCGTCAACGGCTTTCAGGTAGCCTTCCAACGTGCCGTAGAATACCACGCCGCCAGCGGTTGCAACTGAACCAGACCAAACAGAGAATTGCTCTTTGTTAGACCAAGCGATTTTACCAGTTTTGGCATCATACGCAGTGAATTGGCCTAGGTTGGTGGTACCGTCAGGTTGTCCTGTCATGGCGTCAGCACCAGCTGGCATCATGGTCAAGGTTGCGCCCACGTATGGTTGACCCGCTTTGTAATCAACTGCGAATGGCTCGTAGTTCATGCATAAGTGGTTGCCTGAGATGTAGAACAAGCCGGTTTGAGGTGAGTAAGAAACCGGTTGTTGGTTTTTACTACCTAACGCTGCGGGACATACGCCTTGGGTGTTGACGTCTTCACCGTTTTGTTCGGTACTGTATTTAGAAACCACTTGCGGACGGCCGCTGTTCATATCAACGTGGGATGCCCAGTTAACAGATTTGTCGAACTTTTCAGCAACAAGCAATTCGCCAGTTACGCGATCAAGGGTGTAGCCAAAACCGTTACGGTCGAAATGCACGATAGTTTTATGCATTTTACCTTTAACTTCTTGGTCAACCAATACGGTTTCATTGATACCGTCGTAATCCCATTCATCGTGAGGTGTCATTTGGTAAACCCATTTGACCGCCCCAGTGTCGGCATCACGCGCCCACAAGGACATAGACCATTTGTTGTCACCAGGACGTTGGACTGGATTCCATGTTGATGGGTTGCCTGAGCCGTAATACACGAGGTTCAATGCTGGGTCGTAACTGGTCCATCCCCAGGTTGTGCCGCCGCCTATTTTCCATTGGTCGCCTTTCCAAGTTTTAATACTGGAGTCTGCGCCTACTGGAGTGACTTTGCCGTTTTCCCATGTTGTAGTTGAGCTTGGGTTAATCAGGGTATCTGAATCAGGTCCCATGCTGTAACCTTTCCAAACCAGTTTGCCTGTGCGCATGTTATAAGCGGCCAAAAATCCGCGAACACCAAACTCACCACCAGAAATACCGGTCAGGACGTTATCTTTAACGACAGTAGGGGAAGCGGTGTTGGTCATGCCTAATTTAGGATCGCCATTTTGGACGCTCCATACTCTTTTGCCGGTTTTGGCGTCCAATGCTGTTAATACTGTATCTGACTGCTGCAGGAAGATTTTACCGTCGCCATAGGCCAAACCGCGGTTAACGGTGTCGCAACACATGACAGGAATGGTTACATCGGCATCTTGGGTTGGTGTGTATTCCCAGATGACCGCTTGGGTTTTTTGGTCTATCGCATACACAGTATTTGGGAAAGGTGTATGGATGTAAATTACATCGTCAACAACGATTGGGCCGCCTTCGTGTCCACGTAATACGCCTGTAGAAAAAGACCACGCAGGTTGAAGATTTTTTACGTTATCAGTGTTGATGTCTGAAAGTTCACTATAACGAGTACCGGCATAGTTGCCGCCCCAAGTGGCCCAGTTACTTGGGTTTTTTGTCAGTTGTTCAACTCCGCTATTTGCTGTCGCAATTGCTGGCGCAGCTACCAACGCAGCTACACTTGATGCAAGTAGCCAGTTTTTAAGAGGCTTCTTCATATTTTAGTTCTCCTGATATCTTGCTAGTTAGACAAAATACTGATTATGATTTTTTTAAGACTAATATTAGTTTTTGGGGTGATCATTCAATCTCCTCGAGTACAGGAATTTTTCACGCCACGCACTAGATTTAATTATTTTGCCGCAAAAGTCAACTTTTAATGTGGTGCCGATTGCGGCTGTTTCTTCTTACAGGATTCCAGCATATTATTTGATAAAGAGAAACGCTTAAAACGTTTCAATCCGATAGCCGATTTTATTCCAAATTAGCGCTTGGCCTTCTTCGTTGGACCACGACGCCAATACAAAACGTTGCGCCCGTTTGTCGTGGATTTTAAAGTTATGTACATGAGGACGATGGGTGTGTCCGTGGATCAAACGTAAACAGTTATTCCGAGCCATAGTTAGCTCCACCGTCTTTTGGTTGACATCCATGATTTCTCGGGATTTTTTCCGTTTATGGAAATAACTTCTGAAGCGATACCAACGGGCAGCAAGCAATCGTATCAACAAGGGTTTTGAGAGCACGTTATGCTGCCATTCCAGCGTACGCGATTTAATGCGGAACGCTTGATAAGGCAGATCGTCGGTGCACAATAAATCACCGTGCATCAACAAGGTCGGGGTATCGAACAAGTCGATAACCGTGTGGTCTTCGAGTGGAATGGCGCCGGTGTCGGCGTAGAATTGCTTGCCTAACAAGAAATCCCGGTTTCCGTGTTGCAGATAAACCTTCGTTCCCGACTCCGTAAGTTTGCGGATGGCTGCACGGATTTTGACGTTAGGTGGGCTAAAGTCGTCGTCGCCCACCCATGCATCGAACAGGTCGCCCAAGATGTATAAAGCGGCGGTATTTTGATTTCTATTTTCAAGAAAATCAAGAAACCGCTGGGTAATTTCGGGTTTATCCCAAGAAATATGCAAATCTGAAATAAATAGGATTTCGGTTTTCACTTTGCGTAAAGCCAAAGGGGCAGGGCAAAAAAATTAAACTTCTTTAGCCTGATGCGTTACTCCACCACTTCCGCTTTTTGGATAACAATGTCGGTTCTTGGCACATCCTGATGCCCGCCGCGATTGCCTGTCGGTTGTTTTGCCATCTCATCGACAACGTCCATTCCTTCGACAACTTCCCCGAATACAGCGTAACCCCAACCGCTCGGCGTTGGCGATGTATGGTCTAGGAAGGTATTATCCTTGTAATTAATGAAAAACTGGGCGGTTGCGGAATTCGGGTCGTTTGTTCGCGCCATGGCCAGTGTGCCGCGTTTGTTCGACAGTTTGTTGCCCGCTTCATTTTGGATTGGCTGGTGCGTGGTTTTTTGGTTGAAGGAGGTGTCGAAACCGCCGCCTTGCGCCATAAACCCTTTGATTACACGGTGAAAAATGGTGCCGTTGTAAAAACCTTCCTTAACGTAGGTCAAAAAATTTGCTGAAGAAATAGGCGCTTTTTCGGTATTCAATTGTACAATTATTGTTCCTAATGAGGTGGTCAATTTAACTTTTGATGAGGGTGCAGTCATTTTTTTTTCCGTTGCCAATGAAGAAGTTGCGCATATGCACAACAAGATTGAAAGTATCAAGGTACGCATTGCCGATCTCAAATGTTGTTTAAAGAGTTCGAATTTTAGGTGTTTTTAGCTTGAAAGAGAAGTGCAATCCTTGTTAGATTTCACGCCTTTTGCACAATTAACTACCAACAAGCTGTTAAGTTCGACTACGTTTACGAGAGAATGTCTTGAAAATTTATAATACCCTGACCCGAAAAAAAGAGCCGTTGCAGCCGCGGGAGCCGGGCAAGATCGGCATGTATGTGTGCGGCATGACCGTTTACGATTACTGCCATATCGGCCATGCCCGCGTCATGGTTATTTTCGATACGGTAGCCCGTTATTTTCGTTATAAGGGATACGAACTCACTTATGTGCGTAATATCACCGATATCGACGATAAAATAATAAATCGCGCAAACGAAAACAGCGAAGACTTTATGGCTCTAACGCAGCGTTTCATCGATGCCATGCACGAAGACGAGCGAGCTTTAAATGTACTGCCGCCGGATATTGAACCCAGGGCTACACAATCGATTCCGGCCATTATTAACATGATCGAAAACCTGATAGCTAAAGGTTTGGCATATGTTGGAAGCAATGGCGACGTATTTTACTCAGTAAACAAGTTTGGGCCTTACGGCAAATTGTCCGGGAAAAATCTTGCCGATTTGCAAGCAGGCGAGCGGGTTGACGTCGATACGGCAAAACGCGACCCGTTAGACTTTGTACTCTGGAAAATGGCGAAACCGGGCGAGCCGTTCTGGCCTTCCCCGTGGGGCAACGGACGACCGGGCTGGCATATCGAATGTTCCGCGATGTCGACTTGCTGCTTGGGCAACCATTTCGACATCCACGGCGGCGGCATGGACTTGCAGTTTCCGCATCATGAGAATGAAATCGCCCAGTCCGAAGGCGCAACCGGTGAAACGTTCGTCAATGTCTGGATGCACAATGGTTTCGTGCGTGTGGACAACGAAAAGATGTCCAAGTCGCTGGGTAATTTCTTTACGGTGCGGGAAGTATTAAAACAATACCAACCGGAAGTTATCCGATTTTTTATATTGTTAAGCCATTACCGTAGCCCACTAAATTATTCCGATGAACAACTAAATGATGCTAAGGCAGGTTTAACCCGGTTATATACAGCTCTTCGTGATATTGATGTGATTGATTCGCCGTTAGAGGAAAATTCAAAAAGTCGTTTCGAACAGGCGATGGATGATGATTTTAATACGCCAGTGGCGCTATCGGTTCTCTTTGAACTTTCGACCGAAATCAATAAAGCTAAGCTAAAAAAGGATATAGGAATCGCGAGCCGATT
>JBGAWU010000231.1:0-4823 GCA_044227425.1 Methyloglobulus sp. | reverse complement strand
AGACTGGATAACCGTTGGGAGCAACAAGCATATTGCCGTCGGCTTCCACGATTGCACTGGCGCCGTCTTTGAAACCGGGCGAGCCAAACGGAAGCAAAGACCGTCCAGCCAATTTAAGCACTGGTTTTGCCCTGGTAGACTTAACCTTCGCCGACAGTAAGTCTTCAGGGGTGTTCATGCTGAGGAAACGGGGATTCCCATTGCCGTCTAGTGCAGTTGCCCAAGCAAAAGCTTCCCATGACCATTCATGAAAATTGCAGTCGGGCGTTGGAATTGTTTGGGTGTCGTCAACAGGCATCTTTGCATCGGGTTTCAGGTATTTTATCAAGCCTTCCGACCATCCGAAGGCAGGACACTCTGAGGCATTTGCCGGTATTGTCAAGGTGACGGACAACGATACCGAGAGTGTAAATAAAGCGATTTTTGTGTACGGTAAACGTGTATTCATGTTTGTGTCCCTTATATTTGTTTCTATGTGTTTTGTATGATTGCACTTATGAATCTAATGTAATCATGAGTTATTTAATGATTTCAGTTGGTTATATTTTCTCCTAAACGTTAATTGAATTTTGCTACAAACTTTTCCAGATCCTCATTAGTTTTAATGGCATCCATTGGGTATTGCCAAAACTTCTAGCTTCCTCCAAGTAAGGCAACCCGGTTAATATTGATTTTTGCAACCCATTCGATGGATTATCGTCGTCTGTCAGGCGTACTGCGTTCTAAATGATTGATAGCGTAAGGATGCAGGTCGTTGTTATCGAATAAAAACTGGGGTTCCAGAAACACATATTTCAGTAACATATGCATATCGAGGTCGAGAAAAAATGTTCGGTTTTCTGGTTTTCCGACATAACGATGTCCTGAGTTGATTAAAAAATCTCGAATTAAATCCTTCAACTGGCTCAGGGAGGATGGCAAGGGGGTCGATTTCCGTTCGTGGCGATCTTTTTTTTAAATCACAAGCGAAATTAACTTAGTACGGAAAATCGTTGTTAATAATATCTAAAGGTAAGCGTCCTCAAAATCTTGCCAACTGAGTTTATTTGTAAAATAACATTAGACCAATTTTCGTTATTTTCAATTCAGCTTAAGTAAAAAGCTCGCCTTCCCCACGCCCGTGGAGTGTTTCCAAGGTTTCTGCCTTAAATATTCCAGCTATCCCCCGAAAACGCATCACTGGCCATCTTTTTTCGCTTTACTAACAATAAAATGCCAATGCTGCTTTCTCTTTCTTTTGCGAAAGAGAAAAAATCGTTTACGGCTCTAAGTTAAGCGAAAAGCAAACTTGGCGAGTTGGACTGCTTGTTGGATTTTCAACAAGAAAACATGACAACCATCAAGACGGAAACCCGCATGGCTTGAATTATTTCAACTATTTAATCAAATGGTTGCGTATCAAAATGGAAAACTAAAAAACACTGTTATTGAAAAAGCAAAAATAAATTTTTTTGCGCAATGAACTTTCTTAAGAAAATCTGCAATAAAAAGCTGGCACTACGAAACACATTGAACACAGTGCTTCTTGGCTGCGATAACGCCGATAAACCAGCAGTGCCATCAAAAAATAATAATTACTAATCTACGGGGATTTAATGAAAACTACCGAAATAATAAGTAAATTAAACCTGAATTTATTGGCGCTAAGCGTATTTTTTTGCTGCGCCCACAACGCTGACGCAGCCTGTGTCGCCGGTTCAATAACCTTAAGGGCGCCGCTGTATATCGTATCGGTCGATGCCAACAGGTTGCTGACCTATCGGCAACAAATCGGTACAGTCGTTAAAAAAGCAGCCCTCAGGAGCGATTGTGTCGGTTACACAATGTATACCATCTCAGGAACCCAAAACTTGCCCTACCCCGAAGGAACGCAGTTTTTGCTGATGGGAAAAAACGATTTCACTACACCAACACCGACAGCTATTTATCTGTACGAGAATAATGGTTCAATCGATAAGACAATCACCGCATCCGGCGCCCAAACCGGCAGCAACAGCGACTCTTTCAGCATCTACCTAGGTTCATCGATGGTCATGAAGGTAAAACAACCCTGGCATTAATTTGGGCTGTTAACCCGGTTTATACCTAATATTGCCGTATTGTGATGGATAAAAGTGCCAATCTTTATCCATCACCTTTTCCAAAACACTTCAATGACAACACGGTTTTCTTTTACGCGTCTTTTGGTAAACCCCAATAAATACGGGTAAAAACTTCAATCTATTTCATCTCGACCTAACCCAAAAAAGGCATATCACTTAACGCTAAGGAAATGAAGGCTAATTTAGGACAATGCCACTATCCGGATTAGAAATTTTAATAAGCAATCACTGTTGACATTCCGCCGGAATCGCCGACAGTATGTAATATAACTGATTGTCTTTTTAATAATTTTTACCGCTGGAGAATGAGATGTTGAGGTTAGTTTTTGAGGCTGTCATGGTAATCGCAGTGGTTTCCTGCTTATATTTCATGATGAAGTTAAACGAAACCGGCATTCAAGACCAAGATGACACGCCGAACGAGAAGAACAAGACGGAAAGCGAGTAATTGTTAGATCAAGCCTGAGTTAAGTACACCTCAAACGAAAACAGCATTAACAACCTACTACCCAATCGAGCTATTCGTCAACTTTTGAAAAGCTTAACCGACCTTTCTAATACCATAAAGTTCTCTTCCGATGGCTTACCGCCATAATATTGCTTTATAAACGCAACAGTAACCTGCTCAATAATATCTGCTTGTTCCGGCAATTCCGGCTTGATCCGATCGGCAAAATCTCTAGCGCCTTCGCCAATTCCCTTTATTAACCCAACCTTCGCCAGTTTTTTCAGGAACTTGTTATATACCATCAAAGTGCGGTTTTTCTCCCTGGGTCGCTGGTAGAATAAAAACACACTCAGTAACGCGGTAATGACGCCGACGATAACCATCATCCAGTACACCATGGTTTTCATATCCTTGATGCCAAAGGAGGACATGAATCTGGACTGGTTGGCGTTGTTGTAATTGATAACCCAGCGCTGCCAGTTGTAATCGACATGGCTCCAGAACTTTCTGGCCTGTTTGAGCAAGTTGAACGCGGTTTTACTCGCGCCTGACTGCTCGTAACTAATGACGCCGCCGGGGACAAGGCTATTGATGTCGATGTTCTTTTCAACCCGTTCCGGCGCGACGGCGGCGGTCGGGTCGAACCTGACCCAACCTTGCTTGTCCAGCCAGACTTCTGCCCAGGCATGGGCATCGGCTTGTTTAATTTCTAAAAAGTCGCCGACTTCATTGAGTTCGCCGCCCTGGTAACCGGTAACGACACGGGCGGGAATATCCGCTGCCCGCAGCAAATACACGAATGCCGCAGAATAATGGCTGCAAAAACCGGAACGGGTTTCGAATAAAAAGGTTTCTATCGGGTTGGTTTCCATTAACGGGGGAGTCAATGTGTAATGGAAGTCTTCTTTTCGAAAGTGGTTGAGCAAGTTGTTGATGAATGCGGTTGGCGGGCTGTCGTATCCATGTAGTTGGGCAATAAGTTGTTTGATTTTTTCCGACGGCACACTCGGCAATTGCCGGGCATCACGATATTCGGTTTTTGTAAGGTATCCGGTATTGTAATTGGGATTAGATACCAACTTGAATTCTGTGCGTTTCCTCAGGTCGTCCGTCGTTGTTATTTGGTAATTGGCGTTTTGCTCTAACGGATTAGAAAATTCGGCGGGCATATCCAGCGCAAACACCCAGTCTTTTTCCTGTGGCTCTATCAATAAGGTGTACCGGTAAGCCTGGCCGGTAAACTTTACTTTATCCAGAAAGCGCCCGTAACTTAAATCGCGCGCTTGCGTCCATTTTTTGCCGTCGGTCAGCGTAAGTACCGGCCCGCGCCAATAGCGTTGCCTTTGGGGCGGTATGGGACCTGTGAATTTTACCCTGAACACCAATTCATCCGACATGCCCAGGTCGCTGATGGAACCCGGCTCCATCGTATCGCTCAAGCCGGTTTTTTTCTGATGCTCATCGTTGAACATCAGCCATTTCGGCGGATCGACCCTAGGAAATAGGATGAACACCACAATCGCCATCGGTATCGCCTGGGCGATAATAACGGCTGCTTTTTTTAGTGAAACCTTGGTATCTGCCTTATAGCTATTGATATACACCAAGGTTGCCAGCAACACGCAGCACACAAACAGGATATAAGCCGCCATCAGGATGCTTTGTTCGAACAAAAATTGTGACGCTGCGACAATGAACGCGAGATAATTAATCAGGTACAGGTCGCGTTCGGTTTTGATTTCCATCAGCTTCAGGCCGAGTGCAATCACGAACAAGCTGGTACCGCCATCGCGCCCCAATATCCCCCGATGTTGTAAAGACAGGATCGCCATACCGCAGACAATAAGGAATACGATCCATGGAAAACTTGGCAAACGTTCCGGCTTCCAGATGCCGTAAAACCGCCAGGTCAACAGAAAGCAGAAAAAACCGAACACCCCCATAGGCAAATGATACACATGCGGCAACACGATTAAGCCGAGCGACGACAACAGAAAGATCAGGATTTCTTTGTTATGGGCTGGGTTCATCATAAGCAGCGCAGATATAACGAAGATTTCCCGTCACCCGCGCCGAATCCCGAGAGGGCTATCGGCAACAGCCCATTTGGGACACGGTAGATAGGTCGCGTTTTGTCAAAGAGATTATTTAGGCAAATCCCTATAAATAGGCTGATGCGCAAATGAAAAGCTGCATCCGGTTCGCCTTTTCTTTGGTCCCTATCATTTGGCGAAGCCAAAGAGAATATCCCGGATTTGGGAGCCTGATTAAAG
>JBGAWU010000230.1:0-4823 GCA_044227425.1 Methyloglobulus sp. | reverse complement strand
CGGCAAGGCGGCGCACGAGATTGTGCTGGAGGTGCGCAGGCAGTTCAATGTGATTCCCGGCTTGATGGACGGCACTGGAGAGCCAGACTACAAAACCTGCATTGCCATCAGTACTGAAAGCGCTCTGCGTGAAATGATTTTGCCGGGTTCATTGGCGGTCGTTGTGCCCCTGGTCGTTGGCTTTATTCTGGGGAAAGAAGCTCTTGCTGGTCTCCTGGTCGGCACTATGTCTTCCGGCTTTTTGCTGGCGGTGATGATGGCCAACGCCGGCGGCGCATGGGATAACGCCAAAAAATATATTGAAACCGGAGAATATGGCGGAAAAGGTTCCGATGCCCACAAAGCGGCTGTCGTAGGAGACACGGTAGGCGATCCATTTAAAGATACCAGTGGCCCATCGCTCAACATTTTAATCAAGTTGATGACAATTGTGAGCTTGGTGTTCGCAGGCTCATTCGGTTCCGGTTGGTTCAGCTTTTAACCAATAAACGCTGATTTTTAGTCCCTTAATGAAATGAATTTAACCACCGCCTATCTGTGCGACATTTATTCCGGCAGTGAAAACTTTCAGATTGCCGAACCCTTGCTTCGTCCGTTCGGCGGTGTTCAACTCTTTAGCGGGGCAATTACGACCTTAAGATGTTTTGAAGATAATTCGATGATTAAAAAAATCCTGTCCGAACAAGGAAACGGCAGGGTCTTGGTCATCGACGGCGGTGGTTCCCATCGTTGCGCACTGCTTGATATCGGCACTGCAAAAACAGCGTCCGAAAACGGGTGGCAGGGCCTGATTATTTACGGCTGTATCAGGGACACCGTGTTACTCGCGCAGCTACCCATCGGTATCATGGCGCTGCACGCCCACCCCCTCCTTTGTCATTCTAAAGACACCGGCGACCGCGACGGCTTGATCACAATCGCTGGCGTCAATTTCAGAAAAGATCATTTTGTTTATGTAGATACCGACGGAATCATCGTATCGGATACGTTATTGCGGTAAAATAATAACATACCAACAAACTGTGGAATTCAAGCCATGCAAATCGTACTCGCAAACCCCCGTGGATTCTGTGCCGGCGTTGACCGGGCTATAGACATTGTCGACCAAGCACTGGAAACATTCGGCGCGCCGATCTATGTTCGCCATGAAGTCGTCCATAACCGCACCGTTGTTGACGGGTTGAAAGAAAAAGGCGCGGTTTTCATTGAAGATATCTCCGACGTACCGGTCGGCTCTTACCTCATTTTTAGTGCACACGGCGTATCCAAACAAGTCCAGAAAGAAGCCGAGGAACGTAAATTAACAGTATTCGACGCCACCTGCCCACTGGTAACCCGTGTTCATTTGCAAGTCGCTAAACACGCCAAGTCAGGCCGTGAAGTCATTCTGATCGGCCACGCCGGACATCCAGAAGTTGAAGGTACAATGGGACAATACGACAAATCCAGCGACAAAGGCGGTATTTATCTTGTTGAAACACCCGAAGATGTCGCAAATCTGAAAGTCAAGAATCCCGATAACTTGGCATACGTCACCCAAACAACCCTATCCATGACCGATACCAAAGTGATGGTGGATGCATTGCGGGCGCGTTTTACGTCCATTCAGGAACAAAAGAAGGACGATATTTGCTACGCTACCCAAAACCGGCAAGACGCTGTGCATGATTTGGCGAAAACCGCAGATACCATATTGGTGGTCGGCTCGCCTAACAGTTCAAACTCAAACCGCTTGCGCGAAATTGCCGAGCAGCTCGGTAAACCCGCATACCTGATCGACACCGCCAAAGATATGCAAAAAGAATGGTTCGAAAATAGCGGTGTCGTCGGCGTAACGGCAGGGGCGTCTGCACCCGAAGTGCTGGTTCAGGAAGTTATCGATCAACTGAAAGAGTGGGGTGGAAAAACAGCGATGGAACTTAAAGGCATTGAAGAAAAAGTCGTTTTTTCATTGCCTAAAGGATTAAAGAAAATAGCATAAACCGTGGCAACGGAGGTCGACGCTATCCGGCTAGATAAATGGTTGTGGGCAGCCCGTTTTTACAAAACCAGAAAACTGGCTACCGACGCCATTAACGGCGGTAAAGTCCATGTCAACGGGCAACGCACAAAACCGGGAAAAGACATTAAAGTCGGAACAGGGATCGTTATCAATAAAAACGGCTATACCTGGGACATTACGGTTACCACCCTCACCCCACAACGCCGTTCCGCCAAGGACGCCGTTTTACTCTATGAAGAATCCCCGGAAAGCTACACGAAGCGGCAACAACAACTCCAAATAGAACGCGAGCAAAAAGAGCTGTTTGGATATTCCGGTATCGACCATAAGCCTGATAAAAAGGAACGGCGCTTGATACATCGGTTTAAGCAGAATGTTGATTGATTGTTTCTAAAATGTCGCGACAACTACATCGCGAATTATTAATTTACCAATACACACGCCAATAAACTCAATTACATACACGTCGGCGGCTTCGGCAAGCCTGCGAGCTTGCAAGAATACTTCAACGGCCCCTCGGGAAATAAGCGATGCAAATATCGGCTATTGCCTTTGTCTTCACCCAAGGTTGCGGCTATCGCCTTGATGAAGGCCCGTGTATTCGGCAAATGTTTGTACTGCGCGTAATAAGAGCGGATGAACCGGATAATTTCCCAATGTTGTTCGCTCAATACAATGTTTTCGCGCTGGGCGAGGAGATTGGCGACGTGCTCGTTCCAATCCGACCGGTTGAGTAAAAAGCCCTGTTCTGTGGTAGGCAACGCCAAACCTTCGACAATTAACACCATGAGGCAATTAAAGAATTATCGACGGTCAACTTAACAAGTCCAGCGTAGTCGATGACTTCCAACCCGAAGGCCAATTCCGATTCATCTATACCTCGGGCTACCATATCTTCGGACAGGACATACAAATGATTACTGTTGGTCTTTGCCGTTAATAGTGCAGCTAACCTGCCCTGGTGTAACATGTTTAGCACCGCACTTTCCATAAACACGGCAGTATCGCCGTCGGCCATTCTATCCAGGACAGCGATATCGGGAGGCGACTGGAAAACAAGGTGCAGCATCAATGTTTATCCGTTAATTTAAGGCCGATGATGCCGATAACCACCAACGAAATCGACAAAATACGATATAGATCCACGGACTCTTTAAAGAGTACTATCCCGAGTATAGCTACTCCCACGGCACCCATACCCGTCCATACGGCATAAGCCGTACCAACCGGCAGAAATTTGATTGCGACCATTAAAAGATAAAGACTCGCACCGCCTGACGCCAAAGTGATCAGGCTTGGTATTAACCGGGTAAAGCCTTCATTATATTTAAGGCTCAACGCAAAAACGATTTCGACAACCCCAGCAACAAACAATATCAACCAAGCCAATAGACACCTCAATAATAAATTTTTTAGATTATGTCATTTTACTATAATCTTCTCTTTGTTTAAGCCCACACGTAACCGTATTGAATGCCGCAGAATCGTCCTATGCTCGAAAAAATCAAACATTTCTTTGAAAAACACATCGCCTTTACGGAAAACGAAAATAATCACATGGAAAAAATTAAGGTTGCCAGCGCGGCTTTATTTATGGAAATGATGCATATCGAGAAAGCCGGGGCGGAAATTAAACTGCATCTGGTCCTTGAACTACTGGAAACCCGGTTCTCGCTCAACGAACAGCAAGCATCGGCGCTTATGGAGATTGCCGAATATCAGCGCGAGCAAGCGACCGATTATTTCGAGTTTACCCACTTGATTTGCACCGAATTTTCCCATGCTCAAAAAATTCAACTTATTGAATCATTGTGGGAAATAGCGTTTTTAGATCATCATCTGGATATCGAAGAAGAATACTTGGTCGATAAAGTCGCCCGGCTCTTGTTCATTCCCCATGCCGACGTACTGCAAGCACGGAATCGGGTAATGGAATTGTAGTTCATAACCAAGGGTTCAGCATTAATAATGCCATCCCTGCTTTTGAGTTGATCACGAGAATTTTTACCATATAATAAAGTATTGATTTTTCAACAATACATGACTTCCTTTTCTATACAGGTTTTTTAAGAAGCAGAATAATGAATTTCCCGCTGCGGAATAGGCAGTTCAATATGGTTTTCCTGCAACATCTTTTCCAATTTGAGATTTAATTCATGGGTGACTTTCGTACGGTAACTCAGTTCGCTGACATAAACCGCTATGGAAAACTCCAGCGCGCCGTCCTTGATAGTGCTTAACACCACGCTAGGCGCCGGATCTTCCAATACCAATGGTATTGAACGGGCAACCTCCAACATCAAGGTATTAGCTTTGTCGACATCAGACCCAAACGCGATGATAACCGGAATTTGAATCCTCGTGATATTGTCGCTTAACGTCCAATTGACCAACGGGTTCGTAATAAAGGTTTTATTAGGCACAATCAATTCTTTATGGTCATAATCGATGATCGTAGTCGCCCGCATCTGGATGCGGCTGACTTTCCCCGTAACACTATTAATCGTAATGGTATCACCGACGCGGACCGGCCGTTCAAACAGCAAAATGATGCCCGAGACCAGGTTAGCGAAAATTTCCTGCAAGCCGAAACCCAAGCCGACACTTAAGGCCGCCACCAGCCACTGGACTTGCGACCAGCTACCACCCATTTCATTGGCGATACAGATAAACCCGATTGAAACAATCACATACCTGGCCAGTTGATTTACTGCGTATCGACTACCCGGCGCAATGGAAAGCCGACTGAAAACAAGCAGTTCCATCAATCCTGGAAAATTCCGTACCGATACCGAAACGATGAACGCGTAGAGGCTGGCCA
>JBGAWU010000022.1:0-13143 GCA_044227425.1 Methyloglobulus sp. | reverse complement strand
TCAATATCCAGTGCTTTTAACTTCGCTTCTAGGTCTTCAATCTGACGCTTTAACTGACGCTCCGCTGTTGCTGTTTCTAGGGTAAGCGATAAGTGTGCCGCTTTTAAGGCATGTTGCCAAAGCTGAACGAAAACGCTTTGCAGGGCATCTGGAATCCCTTCGATATGCGGTGGCGCTGTGGCTTGTCGTTCCGCAAGCGCATCTTTCCAGTCTTTGACCGCCCTGGCGACCGTAGCAGGCGAATTTTTGCCGGTTGCCTTCATGATAGCCTCTACCGTGGGCAATGCCCGGAACTCGGCACAATAGCTGTCGCAGGCTTTATAGGCTTCGTCGTAGGTGTCCGTGCGGCGCGTCATAAGAAGGGGGTAGTAATTGCATATATTTGGCGTGTTTTATACGCTAATAATATTATCATATATGCGTTCTTTATAACACTTATTGATTTATTTGTGATATAACTATTCTTATATCCAAAATACCGGAAATCCGTTTTTTTTGATTTAGCCATAGCCTAATTTCTTGTTTTTGTGAATTTTTTGATATTTTTTATCCCTCTCCACTTTATTTCATGAACACGCTTGACCAATCGCTGATCCGTGGCTGGTGCGCTATGTGCGATTGGGATGTCTTGGCCGATTATGCCGAGAATGGCGTGGACGCGAAAAAGCGCGTCAAGGAAATCAAGCGGAATTTGTCGGCAATGGCCAGGTACTACGGGCGGGTTGAGGAAGTTGGGTTTTGGATGAAGCCCAGAAGCTATGGCCGCAAATATTGCATGGCCGCCGAAAAATCGCTTACGGCTCTGCTACGGTTGCCGGACCCTATCCCGTCACCCTCAGACCCATTAAGCCGTTGGTTTGACGGAAAACTCATCAAGGCCTTGCCCAAGGGCATTGCAACCTTGGCCGACTTGTCGGACTTTATTTCAAGCGGCGCAGCCATTGGTCCAGTTTCACACCCTGGCTTTAAGCTTTATAAAAAGACTATCCTTAACTTTTTCAAAAAAAAGAGGGCTTCTTAGGAAAAATAAATATTAAAGCAAAGTCACCGTCTTATGTGCCGCACCCCTTGTGCAAACCTGCGCCGCTTGAGCAGGTCATCATCCCTGAGCATTTGGACGGCCGGGACGGTTCAAACAGGGCTGGGCCTGGTTGCAGACTCAGTGCGGACAGTGACAAAGAGGCGTTGTATAGCTGGCTATCGGTTAAGGGCAGTGGCCAAAAAACCCGGGCTGCCTATAAAAAAGAACTTGAACGCTTGTTACTGTGGTCGTTATTGGAACGGCATAAGCCTTTGTCGTCATTGACCACGGACGATGCCAAGGCTTACCAACGGTGGCTTAAGGCTTTAGATTATCATAATCAGGTTTGGGTTAGCACCAAGCCTACCACGTTGGCCGACTGGAAACCTTTTTATTACCGGATGTCCTGCAAAGACATTGAAAGCGGGTTGGTGCTAACTACGTCCAGCGTCAACTACGCCTTAACCGTGATCAAGTCATGCATGTCCTGGTTGGTCAGCCAAAATTATCTTAAGCATAATAATTTTGATGCTGTCCCAGCTTTGCGTGGGCAGACATCAAGACCCGGCGCCCGTCTTTTTAACACGACCCAGTTCAAGTTTATCCTTACTTATGCCCAAAAACGGGCCGATGCCGATCCGACGCCATCAAACCGCCGTGATTTTTTTATCCTAACCTTCGGGTTTTTTACCGGATTGCGGCTCAGTGAGCTTGCCAAGGCGAGGGTAGGAGACATTGAAAAGCATGCTAGAGATACTCGATATGTTCTTAAGGTCGTTGGCAAGGGCGACAAGGAAAGATCATCATCCTTGCCAGGTATTTTTATCAAAGAATTGCATAGTTATCTCAAGTTCCGTTACCCCAGAAATTATGAAGGGTTTTCGCGCTTGAACCCTGATACACCGCTAATAGCTAACCTAAAATCAGGGGATGAGGTCAAGCCATTGTCTTCCAATGCCTTGCATCACGCTTTGTCTGTTTTTTTTCAACGAATGTTGGCAGACCTTAAGGCTAGCGGGGTTGAAGACCCCGGTTTTATAGACAAATTGGAGCTTGCTTCGACGCACTGGCTCAGGCATTCTTACGCAAGCTATTTGGTCAATGACCGGCACATCCAATTGTCGTTTGCCAGGGACGAGCTAGGCCATAGCAATATTGCTACTACGTCTATTTATTTAAATGCCGAAGAATGGGAGCGGCAAAAGGTCATCGGGGAATCGTTCGATGCCGGGATTGATGAGTTTTTATCGGTTGGTGCAATTTAACGAGGCGAAGCTGCTGGGTATTCTCATGATTATGAACGATCATATCCACTTAGCTGAATCCTAAAATAATAGTTGCTGGTTTCATGCTGACCAGTCTAATCAATAGCTGCCCGAATCCGGCCAATTGCGGGTGAACGAAACTGTTCTGGGTAGTCAACTTATTTCCGAACCGGTCTTTCAACGTTGCAATCACCCGACGAAGAAGGAGCGGTAGCTGTAGCAGCTTGCATTTAAAAATGGTTATGCATACATTTGACACTATTACCTGCTCAAATTAATTGCACGTGAAAGGTGCGACTGTAATGTTCGAGTGCATAGTATTTTGGGCAGCTAGCTGGTTGTAATATCTATCCAATGTAGAGATAACTTATAAATAAACTGCATCGGCATCAAGAGGCCCGTATTCAGAGGAGACTGTGCTCTTAATATCGCCAATAATCTTGTACGCTTTTTCAACAGGCATTGACTCGTGAATGCGCTCCCGGATTGAACCCCCGCTTTGATCCCGCTCAATGGATAGATTTCGGAAAGTATTGGCCTGCTGCTCAACCCAAGAGACTGCGATTTTCATATCGTTAGCCTTCATATCAGTATGGGAAAGCAAATTAGACAGACGATTCACTGCAAGCGGATAAGCTGTATTTAACGGGCCGCTGAATACTTCTATAAACGTATAAGCTCCGAGGAAAAAAATGATGCTTGGCACAAACAGGTGCCTAGTTGCCGGTTGAATGAGATGCCAAGCATACAAGTCGGCCTCCATCTCCTCCGCCTGCCATTGGTTCAACGTTTCGGATTCAAGTAATACTGGCTGAAATCGCTCGGATCTCAACCTATTAGTTGACAGATGCCCAAGTTCAATATGGGCTAACTCGTGCATTAGAACGAAACACAGAGCCCCCCGGAAGGCCGCTATTAGTTCTCCTTGAGCCCGCTCACCCAACATGTCATTTATTGCTGCAGGGACTCGGCGAGTTTCTTGGAAGTCTGTGAGTATCGAGTATCCAGCCATAGAGAATGCTAAGCTTTCTTGGATAAGTTCACCATCTGATAATAAATATTTGGCAGAGTCGCGGTGTTTTTGAAGCCTATCAACCACCTTGATGAGAGCGATATGGTAATAAATTAGGTGCTTTATTCCATCAAAAACGATTATTTTTCGTTCACTGCTCACATCCGGTATCGCATTAATGTAGGAAGATTCGTATCCATAGATATGCACCGTGCTTAATTGAGAAACAGCACATGGACCGAGATCCTCTGATGACGCGTCGATTATTGAGTGAAGTGATCTGGAACATTCGCTCTCGAAGGTTGCGCCGCGTCGGGCGCTCCTAATTTCATTAGCTACCATTCGAGATAAATTCACTTCATTAGGTGTCGCACCTAAAGATGCTCGTTCAACAATTGAAGCAAGTTCTTTGGCGCTTATTCGCATTGCCGAAGCGCAGTTTCAACTAGTGCTTGCAATGTTGGCATGTCTGCTGCCTTGATCTCAATTTCGACCTCCTTGGACCCATTTCGGAAAGTAATTTGTACATTGGAAGTCCTGGAGCTTACGGCCTTAAATCCAGAACTTATCCAGTTCGCCAAAACACCTGATGCTACAGCAATTGGAACTGTTGGCACTCCTAACAATGCTACTATCTCGAACAAACTTTCTACAGCGCCAGGTATCCGCGTCGAGCCCTCAATTTGGAGTCCGGCCATAGTGTTAGTTTTTTCTTGGTTCTCAAGAGCATGGATTAACTCGAAATCGTTTGAAAGAATTATTATTTCCATTCGCCTCTCCATATGTTCAAAGAAAAAATGATTGCCGTGACGTAAAGGATTACTACAGTCAGCAGCTAATCTACTTGTATCAAAACTCCGACCGTCTCTGATTTCAATGGAATCACAGATTAAAGTCTGCTCAACCTTGGAAATAATCGGAGGACAAAGGCGGGCGAAGCCCGCTGATGAACGTCTGGTTGGTTGACGTGTAGCCATCACTTTACAGACAAAAGCCATCATTGCTGCGGCGAGACTGCCGCAACTGTTTCGCGGAATGCACCACCATTGATGCTCTCAAAGAATGAGACTATCCAGCGTTGCGAATCAGGTTCCCACTCAAGCAGGTTGTATGAGACCGGTGAGCCTTCAGCGCCTAAAGAACTACCACAACCAATAGCCGTCAGACGAGCGTGGCTCGAATCGCGCGTAACCTCTCGTTCAACGTACCGCGCTTTATGTTTGTGCCCATGGAGAATGGTCTTTACATTCCAATCCATGCACCAGTGGTGCAACTCTTCGACGTTAGCCAGGACAAGAAGTTTTTCATCTCCGAGGCCGATCGCCTTGAGTGCTTTCTGAACCATAGTCTCAGCTGGAACTTCAAACGAAAACGGGTGGTGATGAACCAAAACAATCGGCAGATAGTCTTTTAATTCCGGTCGTGAAGCTGTTAGCGTGCGGTACTCGCCTCCCAACTGTCGAAATTGGGATTTCGTTATTCTTCCTCGTGCGAAGGTTCCCTTTTCAGAGGAATTGAAGCAGATGAATATCATCTTGCACTGATCGTCGACGACGATTTTTTGCGACCCGATCAGCGCGACATGTTTGTAGTCATCGCCAAAAAGGCCAATCATTCTCTGGTCATGATTGCCAGTGATAGCTATTGGTTCACGGCCTCCGGCAAGCCGCGTGATGTTGTGCTTGAAGTTTGCAAATAGAGCCGCATAGTTCTTATTCGGCGTATCAAATAAGTCACCAGTGATTACTACCCGGTCTACGTTCTGGACAATTTCACTTAGCTCGGAATCAAGGATTGCTTGATTTTCCGTAGCCTCTTCCGTCCCAAAATGGAGGTCACTCAAGTGAAGCAAACGACGATAGTATCGTTGTGTTCGCTTAGTCCAATCTTGAAGAACATAATCGAAGCCTGAAGTCGTCGGAAATGGAAATGGTCGCTTTGGCCTCATGTCATATTGCGCATCCCGCAGCCTTTGGACGAGTTTGTTCACTTCACTAAGCTTTGCAAACGCACTTGCGCCTGTTTGTGTCCAAAACACGAACCCCGGCCAGTCTGGTGCCGCGTGAAGTGCTGTGGAGAAAGCAGGTAGGGGATCAAGCACCTCGAAGTTGCGCTCGGACATGCCGCTCTCTGGAATTAGTACAAGTAGTTGTCCGTGCATCGGTGCGCTCGCTATTTCCTTCGCCACCTCCTGAGCCTCACCGCCTGAGCCTACCGTGAGCGCATAAAGTGGATATGCAGAAAATTCGTTTCTGAGGCCTTCTAGCAGTGGCCCCAACATTGGCGGAGGAACCACGGGGGTCTCATGAACCGACGATGGACTTTCGCGCAATCTCATAGCTGCCTCGCGTGCGACAGTAGCTATTTCAGTTGGCCAAGGCTCGAACCCGCGCTCCGGAATCAAGTAGCGCTCGGCTTCATGCGAGAGTACGTCAAGAAACTCGTCTAGGTGCTGCCTAAGGACTCGGGGCGGCGGATAAGAGCGCGACGTAACGTACGTCATGATATTCGCGTGTTCGAGTTTGAATATCGCTCCCATTAATTTCCCCTTGGCTTGTTTCGGATGCCGCTACGCTCGTCTAGTGGTGACTAACAAGTAACTATATGCTCTCTCTTTATCATCCAGTTTTATGACAAACTTAGCAATAAAAATATGATGTTAGCCAAGATCGCTAACAGCCTATCATCCAAAAAAATGGTGATATGTTGATCCAGATGTCACGACATGAATTTGGATTCAAATGAGAAAATACAACTTGGCTGTGGAATTAGGAGTTCGCTGATGAAATAGGGCAGACTCTTATAAATTAACGCGACTAGCAATAATGGGTCGATTTGACACGCTCAACTTTTTTCTTTTAGTTGAAGCACCGAATTCGCTTGATAAAATGGAAGAAAATATATGAATGAAGCAAGGCTTAACCCGGTTTTCCATTGCGCCTCAAATACTTATAAGGTGCGGCTAACGCCGCGCTGCTTTCTAGTGGCCGCTTCCCTGAACCGCTGAATCCCGATTGTAGGTTGTATGCCAAAGAAGTCTGGAAAAACAGTTACATAGGCAATAAAAAGCAAAAAAATCACTTGACAAAAAGACCGTAAAGGGGGACAATAGAATCACATTTAAGGGGTTTCCCTTAAGGCCGTGCCAGCCGGGTTGCTGGTTTCATGTTGGAGTATTTTTATGTCCACTTATGTTTTTCACACCGATCCAGGTCATGCGTGGCTTGAGGTATCCCGTAATGAGCTAAATGCTTCTGGCGTTGCAAGCAAAATATCCCGATACAGTTATGAGCGGGGGGATTTTGTTTACCTTGAGGAAGACTGCGATATGTCTTTATTTCTTAATACCTTGAACCGTCACTTTGCGTTTGATGAAAGGCACATCGACGATACTCACCCTATTCGCAATTACAACACATTCACGCAGAGAGCAGGGGAGGTGTAACCATGTCGCACCGTATAGTTTACGAGATTAAGGCTATCCGCTTCCCTTTTGACGAATTGAACAATACAAATCCTAACGGTAAAAAATTCTATGAAGACCAGTATATTTTGCTTGAGCTCGGCGGCGACAATAATGTATGGAGTTCTGGACGCAACCCTAAGCGTCCCCGCAGTTGGGATGCTATAGCTTATGGCAGTAAGTGGCGTGTTATGCAAAGGGTGGCCGAACTATCGGCAGTATGCGAGGGCGGTTCTATGCGGTTTTATGGCAAAAATTTTACCTATCCAGAAAGTTATATCCGCCGCATCAGAAATATTGTCAATAAGGCCGACAAAAGCAAACCGTCTTGTTTTATGGGTTTTTCTTTAGGGGCTTGCCTGGAACTCACTTCTGAGATTGCCGCTGCCGCCACTATTGAAAAACTAGATGCTGTTTTCGGGGTTAAGCAAACCGGCAATAAAAAATGCTGGGCTTTCCCTTTGGGGAGAATGGACTATGCTGCAATGTTTTTTGCGTATGCTGAATGTGTGGATGAGCGTAATGCATGGAATATTATCAAAGTTAATAGGGGTATATCATGATTTCGGCAGATTTACTAAACAGCTTGTTTGAATGCTCTGGCAGTTTATTTGTTTTAGCTCACATTCGAGTAGTGTTGAAAGATAAATGCGTGTCAGGGGTGAGTATTCCCGCCGTTGCTTATTTTCTGGCTTGGGGTATATGGAATTTATTTTATTACCCACACCTGGGGCAGTCTTTGAGTTTTTACGGGGCTTTGCTACTGGTTATTGCCAATACGGTTTATATGTCCCTGCTGATCTATTACCGACACATTGGCAATATTAGGAATAGCGTGACATTAACACGTTAAAAATTGGTTATCCAATCGATTATAAAACCCTTCCCGTGCCAGACGGTTTTCTGGCTCATTTTGGAGTAATAGTTATGGCAACACGAGAAGCATTGACGCTAAGCGATGAAGAAGCGACCAGTTTAAAAAGGGTTGTTTCTTTTTACTTTGACGAAGAAAGAAGGCATTGGGAGGAATCTAGCCGTCCATCCAATCACATCTTTAACCACATACGTAAATTAAGAAAAGCCGTTTTTCCAACCGATAGGCGTGTTGCGCCAAATGGGGGTTAACTATGTCTTTCTTTGAAAACGAAGTGCCGGATATTGAGGATTATGTAAATGTTAGCCTTCATGAAGCTGTTGCCAATTATTCCTTTGTTGCCGGTGTTCTGTACCGTAGCGACCGGAAAGAATTTGGTTTTGTTCCGCATAGAACAGGGGATTTCTGGGCTTGTGATTGCGACGATTACGACTTAAAGACCATGAGGCCGACAGGCGATTATTCAGCTGTATGGGCGAGTTCTATGGGCACGGCAATAGGGCTTGCCCCTGGTGTCCTGGAAATGTGGCAAGAGTCTGGGCGGTTAGCAAAAGCGATTGCCCTACGCGTTGCCGATGAATGGGATGGAGATTCAGAAGACAAAATACTATTGCAGTCAGTTTTGGAAAAATGCCTAGCTGCTTACCCCGATGAGCGCAGGAGGCTGATAGGGACAACGATTGTTGAAGAATCGTATTTTGAGACGTGTTGATTATATAAACGAAATAACGCTGATAAAGCACCGTGGCAAGCGGTTTCTTGCCCCATTATTGGAGTTTACTATGAATGAGTTTTACCCTACGCCGCCATCACTGGCCTTAAAAATGGCGCAAACTTTTGACAACAAAAATGTAAGGCGATTATTGGAGCCGAGCGCGGGACGCGGCGCATTGACCGAGGCTTGCGAACAAGTGCTTAGCAGGTATCCGCAGTATGATATTGACTGCGTTGAAATCGACCTGGATAACCAGGCGATTTTATGGAGCAAGCACTATTCTGTCGTGGGTATGGACTTCATGGAATTTAGCGGTCATGCGCTATACAGTCATGTAATTATGAATCCTATTTTTTCGCAAGGCGTTGAGCATGTTTTAAAAGCCTGGGATTTATTGTATGACGGCGAACTGGTGGCGGTCATCAATGCCGAATCACTCCGCAACCTTTGTACCGCTAACCGAAAGTTGTTGGCCAACATCATTGCCGACAACAACGGTACTGTGGAATATTTGCAGGAAATGTTTTTGTCGCCGGACACTGAGCGGAAAAGCAATGTTGAAATTGCGCTTATCCATTTGACCAAAAGAGCCGAGTTTAATTTTAACCTTGAAGACGCTTTGTCCGGTTTAGAGGAAGACAAGCCGCCTGTGTTGGAGCAGGAGCAGCGGCACGATTTGGCACTCAAAGAAAGCGCCATCGCCAATCATGTGAGGGTGTTTAATGTTGCGGTGGCGCATTTAAAAGAGGCTTGCGTTGCCAACGAAAAAGCCGCTTATTACCGTCGCTTGATTGGCGAAAGCCGGAATTTTTACAGGCCGGACGATCTGCACGTTGGGGCGGCGGCTATTACGCACTCGTTCAATGAAGGGTATCACCAATTAAAAAAACAGGCGTGGGATGTGGTGCTAAGCAGCACCGAGTTCAGCAAACACCTGTCAAGCAAGGTTTATGATGAATTACGCAGCCAGTTTGAGCAAGTCGCCAAGCTCGAATTCACGGAAACGAATATCAGAGGTTTCTTAATCGGCTTGCTTGAGCAAAAGAACGGCTATGATACCCAAATGTTGCTTGATGTTTTTGATGAGATTTCGAAATAGATAGGGCTTTCGCTATGCTGGCTGGCGATTACGTACCTTTTAAACCATTAGCAAGCGTACTGAATGATTACACCATATCTGGCGAAAGGTATAAGTCCAGTTATTTTGATGTGCGCTTTTATAGTGGCGCAGGCACGGTACATTTTTATCCGACACGGAAGGATTTGATAGACCGCTTGAATCGGATTGTTGGGGCGGTGCGCCGCTGGTTGCCGAATGAGGGCGACAATGTACCGCCTGCATTTTGGGAACAGTACAACAAGGCCGAAAAAATCAATGAGGTTATGGGCGTAACTTTTAACCGATGGAATGAACCTAGCGTTGAGGATATTGAGGTCATCCACCTTAATGCTTGCGAAAAGTTGAAGATTAATATTGGCTGCTTGTTGGCGCATGAGCCGGACAATGCCGGGCTTCTGCTTGAAAATTTAGAATCGGCAGAAGCCGCATAATGTTGACGAGGTGCATGATGATTCCTGGTTACATACCTAAAAAGTGGGCAAACAGGGTTATGTTTTGGGACGATGAGCGCAGCATCGGGAACAGCCTTATTATCACTCTGGATTATGGCTTTCGTTTTCCTAAAGCCGAGTGCCATGTTATTGGTGTTGATACCATCAAAGAAGCGCTGGCCGAGCTACGGGAAAGCGAGGTTTGCCGTTGTGATGAGTGTTTGGCTGGTAGTGGTAAAATTGTTACGCATTGATCTTTGCTGTGCTTGTTTTATTGAATTCGTATAGGGTTGACTATGGTTGGAGATTCAAGGTTGATTGTGGTTTCTTGTCGCGGCGGCTGTGGCAAGCAAGTAACGACTTTGCGGCGGTCGTTGCATGGGCTAGATAATTTGTATTCAGCTTATGCCGGTTATTGTGAGACTTGTTTGCCGATCGGTCAGGATGAATTGCTTGAAATGCAGGGTAGGGCGATTGCCGATAGATTGACAGCAAGTAGGCTTTCATGAGTAATTAGATGTTGCTGTGGTTTTGTTTTATTTTTTGCAGCCGCATAATTTGTCTGCACTGTTCATTAGAGATTTAACTTTTTCGCTGACGCGGGGTAGTGGCGGCAAGGCCGCCCGTGGTTGCGGTCGTCATGGGCGGGCTTGCCCTTATGGGTTCAAGCGTGGCTGCGGGCTGCGGCTAGGGGATCAAGGGTGCGCTTGCGCCACCGGCTGCGCCCGTTCAGACTCGCTGCGCTCGCTTAGCTGCGGCCTTGCCGGTGCCCTTGACCCCGCCTTGCCCTGCGCCTTACGCGAACCCGCCGCAAGCCCTCGTCCCATGAAGACCGATAGCAGGAAAGGGCGGGTGCGCCTTGCCTGGGGCGCAGGGGATGTGGCGGCTCGCGCCGCACCAGTTTAGATGAGGCCGCTTCCCTGAACCGCTGAATCCCGATTGCAGGTTGTATGCCAAAGAAGGCTGGCAAAACAACCACATAGGCAACTAACAGGCAAAAAAATCTCTTGACAAAAAGACCGTAAAGGGGGACAATAGACCCACGCTTAAGGGGTTCCCCTTAAGGCCGTGCCAGCCGGGTTGCTGGTTTCATGTTGGAGTATTTTATGAATGTTTACATTGTCCCAGAAGACCAAAGAAGCTGGTTTTTACAGTCCAACTTTAAGGACACCCTTTTTGACCTATCAGTTTTCCACATAGCCGACAACATTTATCCAGGCTATACCGGCGGTTTTTGGCAATATGCCACCGTTACTATTGGCGATAACGATTCTGCACCCGCCCCGTTCTTGTTCCCTTCTGTTGAAGGAAATATCAAACTGGTAAACCCATTTACTGGTGTTGAGTGCGAGGTTGATGCTGTCCTTGGCGGGATGATTGTCACCTTGTACACGCTAAACTGGTTAATTGAGCAAAACCCCAATAACGACAATTATCAGGGCTTGTATTACTTATTGCGGGATGCTGTTTCTGAGCGTTGCTCCACAACTGGCCGTACTGATGCCTGGATGAAGTTAGTTGACTGATATTGTCATGGGCGGCGTACAGCCGCCCTTTTTTATGGGTTTGCTTTGATTAATGTAATTGTTGGTTACCTACGGGTTAAGTAACCGGACACCGTGCCAAGCGGGTTCTTGGCGAATAGTTGGAGAGTGCACCATGTTCAAATTAATTTGCTCTTTTTCCCGTCGTTTGTTGCCCGGTAAAAACAAACCGGCGTTAACCGTGTATTTGTGCGAAGCAGAGCTTTACCGCAATAAACATTACCTGTACGACATAACTTCTAATATCGCCGCTGCTTCTGCGGAAGAAGCATTGGCAATTTTTAAACAAAACCAAAAATACTGTAACGCCACAGTATCGAATCCGCGCGCAATCCCTATTTTCCCATCAGCTTGTTAGCCGCCATGTTTGCCGCAAGGAAGCGGCGTTTTTTATGGCTTGCTTAATTCAGCTTCTATTGTTGCCTTGGCTTTTTTATCCAGGGTCGGCCACGCGGCGGCCACTGCCTTACCTATTGCCGCATCTTTGTCATCCTGGCTATTTGAAATCGTGGCTATGGCAAACGCAAATACTAGGCCAGTGACCAAGCCGACCAAGGACGTTACAAGAAATGCCCTGAGTATTTTGCCCTTGATTAACTGATCGATTTGTTTATAGGGTAGCGTTATTTCGGCCTGTAAAGCTGCCTTAACATCAGCGGCCACTTGTTTTTTGGCCGAATGGATAAGCCCCTCGTAGTCTTTTTGCAAACCCGACTTGGCCTGTTGCGCCTGTTTTTGGATTTGGTCACTGATATGTTCGCCTTGGGACTTTGTGTATTCCACAATGGCTTGCTGGTAATTTTCTCCTGCCTTGTCCAATATAACTATGATCTTTGCAAGCCGTGTTTCGGCAGCTTCTAACTGTTCAGGTAAGCGCTGTTTTAGGTCTTCAACCGCCTCGTTGAGTTTGTCTATGTCGCCGAGAATTTCCGCAAGCAGGGCATCCTTGGCAGTTCTTGGTTCAGCCATGCTTATTTGCCAAATAATGCCTGAAACACATCATCAAGGTTTTTGTTGGCGGTTATGGCCAACCGCTTAAGGGCTACCCGGTTGGCGCAATATTCTTTATCCTCATCGGTTGTCGCTTCTTTTAGCTTTGCCCGGTAATCAACCGTATCGGCGTTAATGTCCGCCAAGGATTTGCCGACACTTTTTAATCTCTCATACACTTCGTTCAAATGGATAATGGCATCCTCAGACACAATAAAGGCCTTTTCTGCATCAGCATAACCCAGTAAAGAAGGGAACTCATCGGCTACAGTCTCATCAGTATCCATCTTGTTAAAAATGACCTTGATCTTTTTTTTGCCGACACCAATTTTATTCAATGCGCGAATAGTGTTGATGGTATCGGCCTGGGCTTTCTTTTCCTTGACGACCGGCACCACGAAATAATCAAATTCTTCATGCGAGCCTGCCTGTTGCTGCATATACTTTAAAAGGTCCTCGACGTTGGAAGATCCCACGTCAACAATCGCATCGTCAATAACCATCACTTCATTGATCAATTGCCCGAATTTTTTACCTTTCATGGTTTCAACGTCTAAACCATCGGCTTCTGCGCCCTGGTTGATCGATTCAATGGAAAAAATCGGCGCACCGTTCAGCCTTGGCTTAAATAAATGACCACCTATGGTGCTTTTCCCGACATTGCCAGAATAATTAATCACAGCTACTTTCATTTTTTTGTCCTCTTGG
>JBGAWU010000229.1:0-4827 GCA_044227425.1 Methyloglobulus sp. | reverse complement strand
GGCGTCGGACAAACCAGCAACATGGACACGATGCCGGGCGAAAGTAAAACCTACGTCATCAAACCGCGTCAGCCCGGCACGATGTATTACCACTGCCATGTCCAACCCCACACCCATATAGCCATGGGTTTGCAGGGAATTTTTGTCATTGAAGAAAACCGCCCTAACAACTGGGTGCAAACGTTCAATGTCGGCGGTGGGCAAGTACGCCATCCTTCCGTTGCCGTACTGGAAAAATATAACCGCGAATACGATTTGCACTACCAATCCGCGGACAAGGAATTGCATGAAGTCATCGCCAGGTCGGCTAACGACCCCCGCCTGATTGCAAAACACATGAACATGGAATACGACATTACCGACGCGACGGATGATTATTTCATGGTTAACGGCAAATCCTTTCCGTACACCTTACGGGAATCCCTTATCCATATGGATAAGGATGAAAAAGTCAAATTACGCATTTTAAATGGTCATACGGAAACGCTGGCCCTACATACTCACGGACACAAGGCGACCAGTACACACTACGACGGTATCGACAGCGGCCCAGGTACCTATATTACCCGGGATGTCCACGGAATGACGCCGGCGCAACGGCTCGATCTGGAATTAAGTGGCGTCGACGACGGCCTGCACAGCTACGGGCAAGGTATCTGGATGTTCCATGATCACGTTGAAAAAACGTTTACTACTAACGGCATTGGCGAAGGCGGCGGCATTAGCTTAATCGTCTATAAAGGTTTTTACGACGAACGCGGCATCCCTAAAGCGCACAGCATGGATTTATCGCCTTATTTCTCCAAAAAAATGTGGAAAGGTGAGTACCCAATCTGGCAGGATTACGACGAATTCCATAGCCTAGGATTGCCGGATTTAAAAGCTGCCTACGAACCCGCCAGAAAAGCAATCCAAAAGGCACCGGTGCAACCCGGCGCAAATAATCCCGAAATTGCTGCTGCGCAACAGCAACAGGGTTCTTCTGTTGCAGGCAAACTGTTTTTCGGCTTCCTACTGGGTTTACTGAGCTATCTTGCCGTTGTCAAACGCAATATGCTTTTAGCGCTGGTTCGTCCGCTGCTCGATAAAGCGATGGCGTTAATACAAAGAAAATAATTTTTATCCCATAATCCGGTTGTTTTTATCTTGATATAAACAACCGGAAAGCCCCATACAACCTATGCCGCCCGTCTATCCAGCCGTACTGTCATTTTCAGGCCATGATCCGAGCGGCGGAGCCGGCATTCAAGCCGACATTGAAGTCCTGGCAAGCCATTATTGCCATGCTGTCAACGTAATTACCTCACTCACCGAGCAGGATACCCAAAATGTAAAAAAACTGTTCCCCCAAGCGCCTGAAAATATTATTAGCCAAGCGGCAACATTACTGGCCGACATCCAGGTTAAAGCGATTAAAATCGGTCTATTGGGGCATCCCGACATTATTGAACCCATACAAAGCGTTCTGAAACAACACCCTGAAATACCGGTCGTTTTCGACCCCGTTCTCGCAGCCGGTGGTGGCGCGGATTTGTCGAACGAACGCTTAATCAGTTTAATCAACGACCACCTATTGCCTTACACTACGGTATTGACACCGAATAGTATAGAAGCCCGAAGGCTCACCGGCTTACTTGACCTTGAAAAATGCGGGCTAGCCTTGTTGGAAAAAGGCTGCGAATATGTCCTGATTACCGGAACCCATGAAAATTCACCCCAGGTCGCCAATCAGCTTTTCCATAACGGGCAGTGTATAGAAACGTATTCATGGAATCGGCTGCCGCACAGTTATCACGGCTCTGGCTGCACATTGGCTGCGAGCATCGCTGCCTTAATAGCCCAAAAATTGGATATCTCAACCGCCATTGGAGAAGCCCAAGAATATACCTGGAATACCTTGGTAAACGCCTATCAACCAGGCAAAGGCCAATACATCCCCAACCGGTTCTACTGGGTAGACGATGAATGACCGCATTCCCTAAAAGCGGGCTTTACGCCATTACCCAGTGCGAAAATAAATCGCCGGTCGCGATAATCGATGACGTGCGTGCAGCCATCAGAGGTGGTGCTACTGTCATCCAGTACCGGGATAAAAACCCGATGGACGCCATTTATGTCGCTTCCGAACTCGCTAAAATCTGCCACTCGAATAACATTCCCTTGTTAATTAACGACGACCTGGAACTTTGCATCCGATCGAAAGCCGATGGCGTCCATCTCGGCAGGGATGACGGAGACATCATCGATGCCAGAAAGCGCCTAGGTAACGGCGCCATTATCGGCGTTTCCTGCTATAACTCGTTGGAACGGGCATTGGTCGCACAATCTTTAGGTGCCAGCTACGTTGCTTTCGGAAGGTTCTTCCCTTCATCTTCCAAACCCTTGGCATCGCCTGCCAGTATCGAAACCTTACAGAAAGCGAAACCGGCGATTCAAACCCCAATCGTTGCAATCGGTGGAATCCTGCCCGAGAACGGCGGGCAACTCCTGCAAGCGGGAGCCGATTTATTGGCCGTTATCGGTGGAATTTTTAACGATGCCCCTGAACAATCCGCCCGCGCCTACCAGCCCTTGTTTAACCGTTGACCCGCGATATGAAGGTTTTTCTTTCATTTACGTTCCTAATAATTACCGCCTGTACAACGACTACACCTATCCCGGACAAAGTTGCCGAAAATAACGGCAAAAAAATCGCTTTCGCCCGGGACAAAGGCAATTGCCTGGCCTGCCATAAAATCGAAGACGGCGAATTTCCCGGCAATATCGGTCCGCCGTTGCAGAGCCTATCGACCCGGTTTAAGGGCAAACAAGAACTCAAAGCCCAGATTTGGGATGCCACCCAATTCAATCCCGAAACCAGTATGCCGCCCTTCGGCAGAAACAAAATTCTAAGAGAAGATGAAATTGACCAGGTCGTCGATTATCTTTGGGAGTTAAAATAACGCCAATATTGAGTAAAAGAAGGAATCGGCCATGAAATTAAACCGCAGAAATTTCTTGAAAACATCAATGGCATTGTCGGCATCGGGACTGGGCTTCTTTAAATCCCGCCTTGTGTTAGCTGACTGGCCTGCCGTCCGTTTTGCGCAAGTAGGTTTCGATCAATCTTTAAAGCAGGTACTTAACGGCAAACCCATTGTCGAAACCGATAAAATCAGCCTGGACATACCCGAAATCGCCGAAAACGGCGCATTGGTCCCTTTTACTGTTTCCAGTACTTTAGAGGGTCTTCACATCATATCAATCATCGTTGAACAAAACCCCGTACCCCTTGTCATTCAAACGCAACTCATGCCGGAGTTGGAAACCTTTATGTCGGCACGGTTAAAAATCGCAGGTTCATCGTTTGTGTACGCCATCGCCGAAGGCGAAAAAGTTTGCTACAGCGTCAAGAAAAAAGTCAAAGTCACCATCGGCGGCTGCGGAGGTTAATATGTCGAGCATAAAAATACGCACTAAACGTCTCGACGGCAAAACCCAAATCCGTACCTTGATTTCGCACCCGATGGAACATGGCCGCAATAAGGATAAAGCCACGAACAAACCGATTCCAGCCCATTTCATTCAAGTCTTAACGGTTAAACACAACGGCAAAATCGTGGCTACCTGCGATATGGGCGCCGGGATATCCAAAGACCCTTATTTCGCATTTTTGCTGAAAGGCGGCGAACCGGGCGATGAAATCGTTATCGACTGGGTTGATAATTTAGGCAATAAGGATTCTGAAACCCATAAGATTTCATAAGATCGACGAATAAATTGGCTTATGTCGCAACCCATAAAAACCTTTACCTATCTCCACAAAAAATTGCTCTGCGGCAAACTCCGATTTTTCATTTTTATAGCTCTAGCCATCCCGTTTTCCCTGTACGCCACACCAGAACAAGACCTGGCAAACTTCAGGAAATACTACCAGCAACGCTTCCCCGATTTAAAACTCAGCGATTATTCTAACGGCGTTTATGCCATTGATCCCATTGCCCGGCAATCCTGGCAAGCAATCGAAGAGTTTCCGCCTTACGATGCCGCTATCGAAGCCGGAAAAAAACTTTTCGACACGCCATTTAAAAATGGCAAACATTATTCGGACTGTTTTCCCCATAAAGGTTTAGGGATCGCCAATCAATACCCTAAATGGAACAAAACCCAAGGCGAAGTCGCCACCCTACCGGTCGCCATCAACCGATGCCGAACTAAACAGCATGAAGCTGAACTGCCGTATGAAAAGGCGGACATGGTGAATTTAACGGCTTATATGGCTTCCACCACTCGAGGTAAACCGATCGACATCACGATCCCGAAAGACGACCCGCGCGCCTTAGCGGCTTACGAACAAGGCAAGGCATTTTATTACCAACGCCACGGCCAATTGAACTTTGCCTGCGCCACCTGCCATATCCAAAACGCCGGAAAAAGACTGCGCGCCGAAATCCTCGGCGCATCCTTGGGCCATACCAACAATTGGCCAACGTACCGGTTGAAATGGGGCGAAATCGGCAGCCTTCACCGCCGCTTTGCCGAATGCCTTACCCAAATTAAAGCTGAACCTTTCCCAGAACAAAGCGCGGAATTTCGCAATCTGGAGTTTTTTTTAAGTTATGTGGGAAATGGGGTACCCATTTCGGGGCCGAGCACGAGGAAGTAATTGCCCAAGGAAGAAGCACATATTGGTTCTATTCATTCCTTCAAAAACGACGTGCGCCATCGAAACCTGTTAAGCTCCAGTTTCTAATTAGCCCCTACCGTGCAAGCTTTTTAGATAAATTCTCAAGCAGTTGGACATGCTGAGGTAAAAGCTTTGCAAGCGCGTAGCGATCTAACACCGTT
>JBGAWU010000228.1:0-4848 GCA_044227425.1 Methyloglobulus sp. | reverse complement strand
CATATCCGCCATGTGGGTGCAGACGCTGTTCAGGAAGTGCCGGTCATGGGAAATGATAATCATGGTGCTGTTGCGCTCGTTCAACACATCTTCAAGCCAGCGGATGGTGTTGATATCCAAGTTGTTGGTCGGTTCGTCCAGCAACATGATATCGGGATTGGCAAATAACGCTTGCGCCAGCAATACCCGCAGTTTCCAGCCAGGCGCTACCGCATTCATCAGGCCGTAATGTTGTTCCAGCGGAATATCCAGTCCAAGTAGCAATTCTCCGGCTCTTGCTTCGGCAGTGTAACCGTCCATTTCGGCAAACTCGACTTCTAGGTCGGCTACCTGCATTCCTTCTTCCTCGGACATTTCCGGCAAGGCGTAGATGCGGTCCCGTTCCTGTTTTACTTGCCAAAGTTCTTTATGCCCCATGATTACGGTATCAATAACGCTGAATTCTTCGTATGCGAATTGGTCCTGGCGCAAAATGCCTACACGTTCGCCGGGGGTGATGCTAATGTTGCCGGCAGAAGGTTCCAGTTCGCCGCTCAAGATTTTCATAAACGTCGATTTGCCGCAGCCGTTTGCACCGATGAGACCGTAACGGTTGCCATCGCCGAATTTGACGGATACGTTTTCAAACAAGGGCTTAGCCCCAAATTGCATGGTAATGTTTGCAGAAGAAATCAAGGTGTTGTTCCAAATGTAGAGGAAGGGTAGCAAAGCCCAAGACAAACCGGCTAAGCCTTCGGGATAAAAAACTGTCCATTTTACCGCAATAAGTCTTTATCGTTTCACCCTATCTCTAATTAGGATGGAAACCGCTTGACAGGGGTATTTGCGGTGCAATCCAGGAAGGTTGGTATTGCCTTATATGCAGCCCGCCGTTGTCTATAGGCGGATTACGGTTTCTGCCAGCCTTGTATTTTCCGGTAGATGGTTGACGGGCTTACGCCGAGCAGCGCCGCCGCATGGGGGATGTTGTCGTTGCAGTGCCGGATAGCCCGTTCGATGGCTTCTTTTTCCACTTGCCAAAGCGGAAGGATTTCCGTTTGCTCCGGTTTCTCTTCCGGTTTTGACGGTTGTCGGCCAACGGCTTTCCGCTCGGGTGTAGCGGTCGACTTTAAGGATGCCGGGAGCATTTCGGGCGTGATGTATTTACCCTTATTTAAAACAATGATGTTCCGCATAGTGTTTTGCAGTTCCCTGATATTGCCCGGCCAGTTGTAAGCGGTAAAAATCGCTTCACATTCCGGCGATAGGCCGATGAACTGTTTATTTTCTTCAGCACTATAGCTTTCCAGGAATTTATTGGCGATCAATAAAACATCGTCCTCCCGTTCCCGCAACGGCGGCAGATGGATAGGGATGACATGCAAGCGGTAATACAGGTCTTCCCTGAACCGTCCGGCAGTGACTTCGTCCAATGGGTTGCGGTTAGTGGCGCATATAAAGCGTATGTCTACCGTTTCAGCCGTTGATCCGCCTACTTTCTGGATTTTCCCGGTTTGAATAAAGCGGAGCAGCTTCGATTGCAGGTCGATATCCATTTCGCATATTTCATCCAGAAACAATGTTCCCCCTTCCGCTTGTGCCGCTGCGCCTTTGCGTTCGTTGAAGGCACCGGTAAATGCGCCTTTGACATGGCCGAAAATTTCGCTTTCCATCAAATCGTGTGGGATCGCGGCGCAATTGAGGGCGATAAAAGGCTTTTTGCTCCTTGGGCTTTGTTGATGGATGGCTTCTGCGCACACCTCTTTCCCTGTGCCGCTCTCGCCGGTAATGAAAACGGTCGCCTTGCTCGGTGCGGCGCTGGCGATAATACGGTAAACCGATTGCATGGATAGGGAGGCGCCGATAAAGCCGTGGTAGGAGGTGCGGAAATCCTGTTTGAGTTGATCGATTTCATTCTGGAGTAATTGGCTTTCCAGCGCATTCCGTAAGGTGACTTGAAGGCGCTTAGCCGTAAATGGTTTCTCGATGAAATCGAAAGCGCCGTAACGCATGGCGTCAACGGCAACGTCAACACTACCGAATGCGGTAATAATGACGACCGAGCAGGGGAGCTTCTTGTCATGGATGTGCTTGAGGATTGTCATTCCCGCCATATCCGGTAATTTCAGGTCAAGTAATATGACGTCGGGAATTTGGGCATTGATATACGCTAACGCGCTGGCGCCGTCGGCGGCATGGGTAAGTTTGATATTTTCAAGCCGTAAATAATCCTTGTATAACGCACTGAGCGAAGGGCTGTCTTCGATTAATAATACGTAGGGTAATCTTGTCATGGATTGCTAACGGATGAAGGGCTTAAGGTTTGCTGAGTGCCGTATGGTATTGCTTTAGTTCGGTAAATGCTGAAAGCCAATATTCCCTCAGGGGTTTTGCCGCTTTAAATGCAGCCCCCTTTTCATCCCGATGGCAAAGTAGATTGATTTCAGCCGTCAACCTGCCTAACTTTACCGCGCCGTAGGTGGCGGATTCGCTTTTCAGGGCATGGATTTCGCTGGCGAAGACCGGAAAATCTTTTTCTTGGATGGCCTGTTCGATTTTATTAACCCTAATTTCACTTTGCGTAAGAAAAATACCCAGCAATTCCGGTAATAGATGTTCTGAGGTATCGGCTTTGAGTTGTTCTAGGACATTGTAATCGATAATACGGTCATTATCTGTTAACGGCGGCACAGGAACGGAAACGGTAGTTTCCGTCGGCAAAAGCTTTTCCGGTTTGTTTTTTAAAAGCCGGGCGATTTCTTTTTGTAAACTTGCCATATTCAGCGGCTTGGCAAGAAACCCATTCATACCGATCTGGAGGCAATCGTCTTTTTTGTCGTCGTAAGCACTGGCGGTAAGGGCAATGATGGGGGTTTTTTGGTTTGGCCCTTCGTTCTTGCGAAGATATTCGGTTGTTTCCATACCGCCCATGATAGGCATCGATATATCCATTAGAATCATGTCGTAGGCAATAACTTTGGTTTTTTCAAGCGCTTCATGGCCGTTATTTGCGATATCAACTTCATAATTGGTCTTTTCCAGCATGGCTTTGATTACCCTTTGGTTATTGATGCTGTCTTCCACCAGTAAAATGTGATGCGCATCGCCCATGTCCTCCGAAACCCTTCCTTTTTTTGCATTGGGAGGCGAGAATTTTTCGCCGAGATTGTAGGATTCAATACAACTATATAAAAACGCAGTCAGTTGCTTGATTTGCAATGGCCTGATCAAGTGGGCGTCAAAATACCCAAGCGCTTTGTTCTCATGATAACCATGCCGGAGTGTGGTGATCAATACTTTAACTACATTCCTTCGATTGAGTGCGTACAGCTTTTTAATTTCGTCGTCCGACAAGAACGCGAGCTGCCGTTCATCGATAAGCACGACGGAAAGTTCGGCATTGTCGGTAATTTCACTTGTTTCCGAAATAAACTTAACGTTGGCAGAAAGGGCATTTAAATTTTTGTACAACGCATAGGTTCTTTTTTGGTCGCTGTTGAAAACATAGCAGTTGAGGTTTTCAAAAACGAGTGGTCTTGTTAGTTCCTTAGTCGATGGAATAACGGTAAACCAAAATGTACTGCCCCTGCCTTCGACGCTTTCCGCCCCGATTTCCCCGCCGAAAAGCGAGACTAACCGGCTGGCAATGGCCAGGCCCAAACCTGTACCGCCGTATTTTCGGGTTGTGCTGAGATCGGCCTGAGTAAATTCTTCAAAAATAAGTTGTTTTGCATCTTCCGAGACACCTATGCCCGTGTCGGTCACTGAAAATTTCAAGGAATCCCCGCCCAAAGGGTCGTTTTTAATTACAACCCCGATCTATAAGCTGCCTTTGGACGTGAATTTGTTTGGGTTAGAGACCAGATTTAACAGGATTTGCCTAAGTCGCGCGGGATCGATGAGCGTTTTTTCAGGGATAGGGTAATCCACGGTTGCAAACAGGTCGAGTTTCTTTTCCGTTGCTTTGTGTTCCATGATTGAAAGCACGGAGTCTACGACTGCCAGGATGTCGGTTTTCTGTAGATGGAACTCCATCTTGCCTGCTTCGACTTTCGAATAATCCAGGATGTTGTTGATGACTTCCTGTAAAGAAATGCCCGCTTGATGGGCGATTTTTACATATTCCTGTTGTTCCAGATCCAGCTCGGTTGTTTGCATCAGTTCGTTAACGCCGATGATGGCGTTTAAAGGCGTCCTGATTTCGTGGCTCATAGCCGCCAGAAATTGCGACTTGGCTTTATTCGCATTCTCTGCGGCGATACGGGCATTTTCGATTGCTGTTTTGGCCCGGTTTTTTTCAGTGATGTCGTTAATGAAGGAGGTAAACAGAAGTTTATTTTGCAATTTGATCGGAGAAATGACCAGTTCGATTGGAAACTCTTCACCAGATGCCTTGAGCGCTGTGGCTTCTATGCGTCTCCGCAGAATTGCATGCCCTCCGGTTTGTAAATAGGTTTTCATGCCTTGCCGGTGGGCGTCCCGGTATTGCAAAGGAATGATCAATTCGGCCATCTCTTTGGACAAAATATCGTCTTTTTTGTAGCCGAACATGTTCTCGGCATTCTTGTTGAATTCGAAAATTTTGCCTTCCTCGTCAATGGTGACAATCGCCGCCAGGCTTGATTCCAAGATGGATTGTTGCAAAGCTTCGCCGTCTTTGAGCTGTTGTTCCGCTTCCAAACGATGGTTAATCTCTTCAAAAATGATAACGACCCCGGTCAGTTCCCCGTTTTCGAGAATGGGCGTACTGACATATTTTACGGCAATGGGTTGGCCGGCCTTATTCCAAAAAATCTCGTCTGCGACCTCATGTTTTTTACTATCCGTAACGGTTTGGTGGAATTCTTGCTTTTCCGTTAAGCCATTATT
>JBGAWU010000227.1:0-4873 GCA_044227425.1 Methyloglobulus sp. | reverse complement strand
GGTGCCGGCGCGGTGCTCAGCGCGTGCAGCAGGGTCAGCATCGCACGCGCGAACGCCGGGAGCGCCTTCGCCTGGCCCACGGCCGGCGTCACGCAGACGAAGCCGATGCCGCCATCGCTGGCTTCGATGTGGTCGTAGCCAAGCAAATGCAGTACACCGTGAATGATGATGTGCGCCCAATGGTCGGTTAGCACCTTATGTTGTTCCAACGCTTCCCTTTCCAAAACGGGTGCGCACACAACTAGATCACCTAATAAATCGAGATCGACGCCTTCCGGAAGGTCGACAGGAAAACTTAAAATATTCGTCGGCCCTTCTTTATGCCGGTAAAGCTTATTAAGCTCCGCGCTTTCAGTCCCGTCAACGATACGCACTACGATTTCGGTATCTTGCGGATAATCTGAGAGGACGGTATCAATCCAGTGTTGGATTTGCCCGGAGTCCGGCTGTCCCGGCGATACGAAAACGGCCTGGATTTCTACATGGTTCATAGTACCGTTTTTGCTTTCTTTTCGTAAGCCTCGTAGGCATTAACAATTCGTTGTACCAAAGGATGCCGCACCACATCCCGGGAGGTAAAAAAGGTAAAACTTATCCCTTCGACATCTTTCAGCACTTCTAACACATGCCTTAATCCCGACATTTTCTCAGAAGGTAAATCAATCTGGGTAACATCGCCCGTGACTACCGCCGTCGAGCCGAAACCTACCCGGGTAAGGAACATCTTGATCTGTTCCACCGTGGTATTCTGTGCTTCATCCAGGATAATGAAAGCATCGTTTAACGTCCTGCCACGCATAAAAGCTAACGGAGCCACTTCGATAATGCCACGGTCGATCATTTTTTCAACCCTTTCCAAGCCCAGCATATCATATAAGGCATCGTACAACGGGCGAAGGTAGGGATCGACTTTTTGGGCCATATCGCCTGGCAGAAACCCCAGCTTTTCCCCAGCTTCAACTGCAGGACGCACCAATATGATTTTCCTGACCTTCTCAGATTGTAGCGCTTCGACTGCACAGGCAACCGCTAAAAAAGTTTTACCTGTCCCGGCAGGTCCTACCCCGAAATTGATGTCATGGGTCACAATTTTTTTCAGATAGTCCTGCTGATTGGTTCCCCGCCCCCTGATTAAGCCATATTTAGTCTTAATGGCGACAGGCGGTTGTTCAACCTGAGTTTGTCCACCCAATAAATCATCAATCGTCGCATCCTGCATTGCAAGATGGATCAATTCCGAAGTCAATTCTTCTTTTTCGGTACTTTCAAATAACTTTTGCATCACGGCGCATGCGGCTTTTACTGAATTTTCATCGCCCGTCACCTTAAATTGGTTGCCACGATTGGCAATTTCAACTTGAAGACGGTGTTCTATCTGTTTTAGGTGGGTATTAAGATGTCCGCAAAAATTGGAAAGCCGACCATTATCCGCCGGTGTCAGTGCGATTTCTTCTGATATCATGAATTATGCATTGATAGCAATTTTGTTGACAGACGCTTCGACAATCCGGCCGCGTAACGAGTTCGGCAAAGCTTCGACGATCAGGACATCGACGAATTGCCCCGACAACCGGGGATGCGCCAAAAAGTTTACCACCCGATTATTTTCGGTCCTGCCTTGCATTTGTAAAGGATTCTTTTTAGATTGTCCCTCAACCAGCACCGTTTGCACCGTACCGACCATATTTTCCGAAATTGTGGCGGCCATTTCATTTATCCGCTTTTGAAAACGCTCAAGCCTCTGCTTTTTGATTTCTAGCGGCACATCATCGGGCAAGTCTGCAGCGGGCGTTCCAGGACGGGCACTATAAATAAAGCTGAACGAATGGTCAAAACCGATTTCTTCGATAAACGCCATCGTTTCTTCAAATTCCCGATCGGTTTCACCGGGAAAGCCGATAATAAAATCAGAGGAAAGGCTGATATTTGGCCTGACTTGGCGGAGCTTGCGTATGGTTTCGATATAATCGGCGCGGGAGTGTCCACCTTGGGGATTTCGGCAAATGCTTCAATGAGATTATCGGTAAACTCAACGGGATGCGAAGTGGTAAAACGAATGCGGTCGATGCCTTCTATGGACGCGACATAATGCAGGAGTAAAGCAAAATCGGCAATGTCGCCGTCTTCCATTTCTCCCCGATAGGCATTCACATTTTGGCCTAACAGATTAATTTCCCTGACACCTTGCTTGGCAAGTGCGGCAACTTCGGCCATGACGTCGTCTAAGGGACGACTGATCTCTACCCCTCGAGTATAAGGCACTACGCAGAACGTGCAATATTTGCTGCATCCTTCCATCACCGACACAAACGCTTTCACACCTTCCGCCCTAGGCTCGGGTAAGTTATCGAATTTTTCGATTTCAGGGAAAGAAATATCGACGATTGGTTTTTTCTGGCTACGGGCTTCGTCCAGCAATTGCGGCAGTCGGTGCAGCGTTTGCGGCCCAAATACGATATCGACGTAAGGCGCGCGCTTTTGGATGGCAGATCCTTCCTGGCTGGCGACACAACCGCCGACACCAATAATCACATCCGGACGCCGCGACTTAATCATCCGCCACCTGCCTAACGCGGAAAACACTTTTTCTTGGGCTTTTTCCCTTATAGAACAAGTATTAAGAAGCAATACATCGGCTTGGTTAGGATCGTCTATTATTTCAAAACCGTGTGAGGCATGCAGGACATCGCGCATTTTGTCAGAATCATATTCGTTCATCTGACAACCGTTTGTTTGGATATATAATTTTTGCGTCATCGAGTTGGGATATTTCCTCTTGCTTGTCTTTCTATCTTTCGAGATTAGCGGATATTATAACCCGAATATAGGGGAGTCAAAAAAAACGGTCAATGCAATAAAAAGACTTTATTCTAAAGTATCAGGATAAATGCCATCCCGCTTTGCTTTTCGCATAAAAAAGCCCGTTCGACACGGGCTTTTCCACATTGTATAAGGATTAGTTTTTAGACTGATCGACGATTTGGTTTGCCTTGATCCAGGGCATCATGCTCCGTAGTTTAGCACCGACCACTTCAATGGGATGCTCGGCATTCAAGCGGCGTTGGGCGGTCATTTCAGGGTAGTTCGTCATACCTTCTACGATAAAGCGTTTAGCGTAGCTGCCGTTCCTGATGTTTTCCAAGGCTTCTTTCATTGCCAAACGGCTTTCCGCATTGATGACTTTAGGGCCGGTGACGTATTCGCCGTACTCGGCGTTATTTGAAATCGAGTAATTCATGTTGGCAATGCCGCCTTCATACATCAGGTCAACAATCAGTTTTAACTCGTGCAAACATTCGAAATAAGCCATTTCGGCTGGATAACCCGCTTCGACCAGTGTTTCAAATCCGGCTTTGATCAACTCAACGGCACCGCCACATAATACGCTCTGTTCACCGAATAAATCGGTTTCGGCTTCATCACGGAAAGTCGTTTCGATAATGCCCGAACGACCGCCGCCAATAGCTGACGCGTAGGATAAACAAATCGCCTTAGCCATCCCCGACATATCTTTATGGACGGCAATCAGGTCGGGTACGCCACCGCCACGTACAAACTCGGAACGTACAGTATGGCCTGGCGCTTTCGGCGCAATCATAATGACATCCAAATCAGCGCGGGGTACCACCTGATTAAATAAGATCGAGAAGCCATGCGCAAACGCCAAGGCCGCACCTTGCTTAATATTTGGCAGAATCTCAGCTTTATAGAGCTGTGCCTGGAATTCATCCGGCGTTAATATCATCACGATATCCGCGCCAGCGACCGCTTCTGGCACATCTTTAACGATTAGTCCATGTGCTTCCGCCTTTGCGGCAGAGGGCGAACCAGCGCGCAAGCCAACAACAACATCAACCCCTGATTCTTTCAGGTTTAGGGCGTGGGCGTGGCCTTGCGAACCATAGCCGATAATGGCGACTTTCTTGGATCGGATCACCGAAAGATCGGCATCTTTATCGTAATAAATTTGCATGTATTTTCCTGTTTTTACTTATAAAAAATCGTTAATTTTAATAGTGGATAATTTCTGTCGTACGCAATACAGCTTCGTATCTTTTCGGCTTCGGCTTACAAGTGCAAACCTTTTTCGCCTCTTGATATGCCGGTTGCACCGGAACGGACAACTTCGATAATGCTTGCAGGATCGTTTGCAGCAATAAAGGCATCCAGTTTTTCGGACGGGCCGGTGACTTCGACTACATAGGTATCCGGGGTAAAATCCAAAATCCGGCCGCGAAAAATTTCTGCCATACTTCTGACTTCAGGACGGGTATTATCGGTGGTCTTGATTTTAATCAGCATCAATTCCCGCTCGATATGGGCCGATTCCGCCAGATCGATCAATTTGACGACATCGATGAGCTTATTCAGTTGCTTGGTAATTTGCTCTATCACATTGTCGCTACCGCTGGTAACGAGCGTCATCCGCGACAGGCTGGGATCTTCGGTAGGCGCAACGGTCAATGACTCGATATTATAACCCCGCGCTGAAAACAAGCCCGCAACCCGCGACAAGGCGCCGGATTCATTTTCCATTAAAATCGAAATGATATGTCTCATTTAGGCTAATTCCCTGTCGGTTGTCGTGCCTGCGGCAACTCTTAACTTCATGTCATGATGCGCCTTTCCCGCTTCGATCATGGGATACACGTTTTCGGCCTGATCGGTAATGATGTCGAGGAATACCGTCCGGTCTTTCATTGCAAACGCTTGTTCCAATGCTGGCCTGACTTCACCGGGTTTGTCAATGCGAATACCGACATGTCCGTACGCTTCGGCAAGCTTTACAAAATCCGGTATCGTATCCAGGTAGGAATGGGAATAACGGCTTTCGTAAGAAAACTCCTGCCATTGCCGCACCATCCCCATATAA
>JBGAWU010000226.1:0-4888 GCA_044227425.1 Methyloglobulus sp. | reverse complement strand
AACATTAACGACACCGGCTTGCGGGGCGATTTTCATGTGGGGCGTATGACCTTGGCGGTAGGTTCTCAACGTCTTGTCGGCCGTAATGGATATAGAAATACAACCGGTACGTTTGATGGCGGCCATCTTGCCGTAGGGAATGACAAAGACTGGCGGGTACGTGCCTTCTTGACATCTCCTGTGCAGATCGAAACTGCTGCAATGGACCATAGTTCCACATCACGGCTGTTTTGGGGCGCGGTATTTGAATCCACGCAGTTGCCGTGGTTAAGCGGCGAAGCTTATTATTTTGGCTTGAATGACAAGGTCGATCCCAACAAAACGTCTACATTCTCAACATTTGGCGTTAGGGGTTACCAAAGTCCGGTAAAAAGTGCCAAACTTAAAAAAGAAGATTTCGGTAAAGTCGATTACGAACTTGAAACTGCTTTGCAAACCGGGGATAAATCAAGTAAAGGCGTGGACAAGGGTTTCTTCGCCTATATGGCGCATGCTGAGGTCGGTTACACCTTTAACGCCCCCTGGTTTCCCCGGTTTGATGGCGAGTACGATTACGCCAGCGGCACCAGCGACCCTAACGGTAACACAAACAATACGTTCGACCGCTTAAACGGTTTGCGTCGCGCAGATATGATGCAGACTGGTATTTTCGGTGCGTTTTTTCGCTCTAACATCGAATCGGGCGGTACCAGGCTGTCGGTTTATCCGCGTGATGATGTCAAGTTAATGCTCAAACATCACGTCTGGTTTTTAGCAGAAGCGAAAGATGCGTTTTCCGGTTCCAACCTGAATTCCGACTTTAAGCCGTTACAGGACAAAACAGGTAATGCGGGTCGCTTTTTAGGGCATGATCTTGAGTTTGTCGCCCAATGGAAATTGAAAAGCAATATTACCCTCGAAGCCGGTTATGAACATTGGTTTAAAGGCGATTACTTCAAACGTTTGCCAGCATCAGCCGGATTACCGGTCGGTGGCGATAAAGATACGGATTACTTCTTTGTTATGAGCGAATTCCGTTTCTAAACCCGTACGGAATGTAAACAAAAGCGGATGCTAATTTAAAATTAGCATTCGTAATTTGGGTGATTTCACAAATGACTGCCGAAGAATAAATGCTTTTCGGTAGTCATTAAACCCCTTGGTAAACAATCCTTTGTTAAGATAGTTACACCTGGACAATGAAGGAACGGGTTCCACAGGGTTATTACTCTAAAAGCTATTCATCCGGGCAATCGTCCGGCGGCGTATAATTCTCGAAAGGTAAGCATTCTGACCGTCCACCGAAAGGTATCCGGTTTTCGCCGTCGGCGCTCCGCCTATAGAATTGTTCACCCGTTTTGTCGGATGAGCAAGCGTTCAGCGAAGCATAAATAAAGCAGATAATAAAAATACGACAAGGTAATTTCACCGTTAATCCTCCTGCGAAAAAGCGTTTTTATCTGTATCGAATGGGGTAAATCCAGAAAACCAAGATCCTCAACTCTCAAAACGCCCAGCTTTTAAAAACTTATCTTTCTTTTTGAGAACAACATTGCCTGAATGGGCTGCTGTTTAAGTCATTGTCGAATCAGCGTTAAATACTCGTCTTCGCTGATCACTTTTACTCCCTTTTCCTGTGCCGCGTTTATTTTGGTTACGCCGACGTCGGTACCCGTTACCAAAAAATCCGTTTTTCCGGTGACAGTTGTGGCGACTTTAGCCCCCAGCCGTTTTGCTTCCTTCATCATGTCGTCGCGTTTGCCGTGCACCATCGTGCCGGTGAACACAAGGGTGAGCCCGGCGATGGGGTGGGTAAATTGGCTTTGTCCGGCGGTTAGCGGAGTAGGGATAAGGTTGAAGCCGAGTTCGTAGAGCTTCATGAAATCGTCCTTGATGAGGGCTAGGTTTTCGACTACGGCAGCGGCGGTTTTTTCGGCGAAACCTTCAATTTGCACGATGTCATTAACGGTTAAGTTAAAGATGTCCAACAATTTGTGGTGCTGCAGCAGGCGCTCGCAGTTGCCCAGCCCCATGCGCCAGATGCCGAATGCGCCAAGGAAACGCCAATCTTCAATGGCTTCCGTCCGGCTGCGCTCAAGCTGGTCGAGCAGGTTTTTGGCGATCAGGTTTTTGCCGTCCTGGCTGCGGAAACCCATGTCGATGAGTTGTGCCAACGTCAGTTGATAAATGGCATAAACCGAGTTTATGCCGTTGGCATGGAGCTTTTCGATGGTTTTCGCGCCGAAACCGTCGTTATTGGCAAGTGTCCTGAAAAAATGCTCAATGGTATTTTCAATTTGCGCCGGGCAGTGGTTGCTATTTAAGCAATAAAGATAATCGCCATCCCACACCAGCGTACTGCCACAACTGGGACAATATTCCGGAATTTGTGGTGTTTTAGGTTCGATGACGCGTTCGATTTTAGGGATGACCAGGCCGCTTCGGGTCAACTCGATCAATGTGCCTTCGCCAATGCCTTGCTCTTTGACCATGCCGTAATGGTGGGCGGTTGCCCTTGAAATCATTGCCCCACTTAAACGGGTCGGCTCCAGTTCGGCAACCGGATTAACACGGCCCGAACGCGAAGTTTGCGGCGTAACGCGTAATACTTTAACTTGAGCGGTTTCGGCATTGGTCTTGTACGCGATTTGCCAGCGGTGATGATGACGGGTTGCGCCTAAATGCTGTTTAATCCGGTGGTCGATGGCTTCAAAAATCACGCCGTCAACATCGTAATCGACCAGTTTGTGTATTAATGCCACGATGTCGTCGAATTTATTCCTGATTGCGTTGGCTGAACCGTGCCAATCCGGCAAATCGCTGAATGGGAAAAACACGGCGGCATGGGCTTTGATCGCTTCCAGCGCATGCGGATCCAGATCTTTCTCCTTGATGACGCTAGCCTGAAAGTTACGGGCGTTTTCGAAAACGTCTGCAAGATGGTGGTTAAAATAGCTTTGGGTGACTACGATTTCGCCGGCACCCTGTCCGCGTTTTCCGCTTCCGCCAACGATCATGCCGCGCTCGAACACGCGCGTGATGTCTGTGCCTTTGCGTCCGTCGCCGCGCGTGTACAGGATGTTGCCGTCATCGTAGGCAGCAAAGCCGTCAAGTTTGGGCGTAGCCCGGAAAATCAGGGATTTAGGGTCAATATCCAGTTCTAATGCGGCTTTCTCGATGTTTACCAGCCATTTTTCGATACTTTCCCGGTTGTAGGCTTTTTCGGTGGAAAGCATCCGTTGGGGTAGGGCGATGGTTTTGCCGGTAAACGCTTTTTCCGGTTCGACCGTGTGTAGATAAGGATGATTGGGATGACGTTTTGCTAATTCAGCGAGAAAAACCGAATCGTATGTTGTGTCTGAGATGAGCGGTTCGCCGTTACGGTATAAAGTGTTGCAGATGTCCAGAAATGCAACAAGTTCCTCGTCGGATAAGGCACCGGCTTGTGCCAAGTTGGCGAGTGCTACAAGCCGTTCAGGTTGAGTGCCCAGCGCATATTGCTTGGAATGTTTGATAATTTCCAGTTGGCTATGGCTGAGCATTTTTGCTTTATAGACAATGTCTTATCGCTTGGATGGTTTCTTCCGTTAAGGGCTGGCGTTTATTATCCCAAATGACGCCATCGAGTTCTGCGGCGACGGTTCTGATCGTATCCACGAAATCGTCGAATACGGTTTGGGCGTCCTCCAAATTGCTATGTTGAAGATAGAAGACGATACCTGGGCAGTTGAACGTCGCAAGCAATGCGCCTTCCGGGAAAGTACCGGGTTCGACCATACAGGCTACGCCGAAATCAACGCCGCCGTTAAGATTGACCCTTTCGTAGACTTTCAAATCGCCATACTCAAGCCCAGTTAAGCCGAAAGCAAGGGCGAGGTCGTAACCGCTGAAACCCTCTTGGTTCTTGGCGACTACGGAAAATTGGATGATCTCGGGAACCGTTTCGCGTGTAGTATCCTCTTCATTGTATTGTCCGTCGAACTCTTCGCTAAATTCGGCACCCCAGTTGCCATCATCGTCGCGGTCGAGATTATGCTTTGCCGAACCGATAGGGACGATGTCGAAATCGTCGTTTTCAGTATGGAGCCTGAGCGATTCGTCAATTGCGCCAGAAGATCCGATAACCTGTTCGGCTTCAAAATTGTCCCTGTCGGCAAGCGACTTCCGTGTTTTTATAAAGCTCCATACGATCATGCCGAGCATGACCAGGAAACCGGTGGCAATAATGACAATTCTTAAGAGTTCTTTATCCATTAGTTTTCCGCCAGACTGACCGCTTCATCAATATCAACCGCCACCATCCGGGATACGCCCGGTTCTTTCATGGTAACGCCCGCGAGTTGTTTTGCTATCTCCATCGTGACCTTATTGTGGGAAATATACAAAAATTGTACAGATTCTGACATATCTTCGACCATTTGTGAAAATCTTCCCACATTGGCATCATCCAGCGGGGCATCGACTTCATCGAGCAGGCAAAAAGGTGCCGGATTCAGTTCGAAAATGGAAAAAACCAGGGCGACCGCCGTTAGGGCTTTTTCGCCGCCCGACAACAAATGAATCGAGCTGTTACGCTTACCGGGCGGGCGGGCGATGATGTTGACGCCGGATTCCTGCAGATCGTCTTCGGTCAATTCCAGATACGCCTGGCCGCCACCGAATAATCTCGGAAATTTCTCTTGTAAGCCGGAGTTAATTTTATCGAAGGTTTCCTGAAACCGCAGTTTGCTTTCCTTATCGATCTTGCTGATGGCTTGATCCAAGGTGTTGAGTGCTTCCACCAAATCGGCTAGGGAAGATTGGTGCAGACCGTGATCTTGTATTTGCCGACCGGGTGCAGGTCGTACATGTTGTAGAAGCTGGCCACCTCGTAGGCTGCCATCGGCGCCATGCCGAGATACTCCGCAAC
>JBGAWU010000225.1:0-4889 GCA_044227425.1 Methyloglobulus sp. | reverse complement strand
ATATTTCTACCAATGAAGTCTAGCAGATAATTGATATTGTTAATAAATTAGACATTCCTAAAAATAGTGGCGTTTTTCCGAACGGGAAAATCAATATAAAAATGTTATCGGGAATAATGATGTCGAAAATAGAGGATCATTACTTCGTAAGTTGGGGAGGGATATGTCGGTACGGTGTCCAGATTTCTCCGGCTGAAAATAATATGTTTCGTTTAGGAAAACCGGAAAGGCTTTGGTGCGAGTGAGATTCAGAATGTGTAGCACGTAGTTTGGGTTTGACCCGCTATATCACAGTCTTTAAGTTTTGATGAAAGTTGGACGGGGCGTAACCCAACGTTCAGCGGCAGGGGGAACGCCTAATGTTGGGTTACGGCGCACGGACAAATTCGCTATTATTTTTACATTGGTTATTATGTGCGTCTTTTATGCCCTATGGGTAAACCTTCAACCTACAGATTTGCGCCTTTAAACTACCATTTTTATAGAAAAGCCCGTAATGACCCGAACCATCCAACTTATGGACACTACCCTGCGCGACGGCGAGCAGACGCAGGGGGTGTCGTTTACACCTGCCGAAAAAGTCAGCATTGCTAAAGCCTTATTGCAATCGTTGCGGGTAGACCGGATTGAAGTGGCATCCGCGCGCGTGTCGCAGGGCGAGAAGGAGGCGGTTAAAAGTATCAACGATTGGGCGCGGCAGGAAGGCTTCGACGGACGCGTTGAAGTGTTGGGGTTTGTTGACCATACCAGGAGCGTCGATTGGATTTGCGAGACCGGCGGTAAGGTGATCAACCTGTTGACCAAGGGCAGTGAAAAGCATTGCCGCGAGCAGTTGGGCAAAACGCTGGAACAACATACCGCCGACATCCTGCAAACGATTGCCTACGCCCACGGCAAAGGCTTACAGGTCAATGTTTATCTGGAAGATTGGTCGAACGGTTATCATGACAATCCGGGCTATGTGTTCGGTTTGATGGATAATTTGCGGAACACCGGTATCAGTCATTATATGCTACCGGACACTTTGGGTGTGTTATCGCCGGATGAGGTCTATACCAGCCTGAACGATATGTGTAGCCGTTACCCCGAATTGCAATTCGATTTCCACCCCCACAACGATTACGGCTTGGCGACCGCGAATGTAATGGCTGCAGTACGTGCGGGCGTTAGTTCAATCCATTGTACGGTCAACTGTCTGGGCGAACGGGCCGGTAATGCTTCTTTGGCGGAAGTTGCCGTGGTGTTGCGCGATAAAATGGCTATGCAGCTTGCGATTGATGAAAGCCATATCGTAGCCATTAGCAATATGGTGGAAACTTTCTCCGGCAAACGCGTGGCTGCTAATGCGCCGATCATCGGTGCAGATGTCTTTACCCAAACCGCCGGAATCCATGCCGATGGCGACCATAAAGGCGGTTTATACAAATCCAAATTGGGTCCCGAACGGTTTTCCAGACGACATAGCTATGCCTTGGGCAAGATGAGCGGTAAGGCTTCGTTGAAGAAAAATCTGGAGCAACTGGAGTTGGATTTGTCCGAGGAAGACCAAAAAAAGGTGCTCGACCGCATCGTGCGCTTGGGTGATTCCAAACAAACCATTACGGCGGACGATTTGCCCTTTATCATTGCCGATGTGTTGGCGAGCAAGGAATATCAACACATCAAGTTATTGAATTGTTCGATTACCAGCGGGTTTAATTTGGAATCGACGGTCAGTATCAGGGTGAATGTTAATGGCAAGGAACATGTAGCGTCCGGATTTGGGAACGGCGGGTTCGATGCTTTTATTCACGCCATTGAAAAAGTGCTTTCTATTTACAATTATTCCTTACCCAATCTATTGGATTACGAAGTAAGGATCCCAAAAGGCGGACATACCAACGCACTTACCGAATGTGTAATCACATGGGGCAGCGGCAGTGAAATCCGTAAAACCCGCGGCGTCCATGCCAACCAGGTTTTTGCGGCAGTGCTGGCGACACTCAGGATCATCAACATGGAATTGCATGAATCCAATGTTCAATTAGCCTGAAGTTATTCGTTCGCTGCGAGACAGGAGCCGAGTACCTCCCGTAGAAGCGATAGGGTTGGGCGTTTTCACGTAGCGTTGTTTGCGGAGTGAAAACGCAAAGCATTACGAAATTGCGTCGAGCTATTGCGCAACCAGTTTTATGCCCTATGGGTACAAACAAGCTTTCGCAAAAATAGCGATTCACCGCTTTTCTATTGCCCGCCAGTCGGTCAATTGGTGGCGGATATGCCATCAAGTTCTTCCAACGCTTCGTGCAAAGGACTCAGATTAGGTAATAACATCCGGTTCTGTTCTTCCGGTCCTAAGCTTTACTTCGCAAAATTGTTCGGCCAGCCCAATTAAATCTGCAAGTGCAACCTGGGCATCCTGGTTGTGTTTGGTGGCGTCGGGCTCGAACCGTTCAAGGTAAATCCTTAATGTTGCACCCACCGTTCCCGTGCCTGATAAACGGAAAACAATACGTGAGCCATTGGTAAACCCGATACGGATGCCTTGGTTACTGCTAATACTGCCGTCCACAGGATCGGTATAGCTGAATTCATCGGCGAATTTAACCTCATATTCACCGAAAGATTGTCCCGGCAACGCGGAAAGTTGTGAGCGTAAATGTTCGACAATCGATTTGGCGATAGCACTATCGACGGCTTCGTAATCGTGACGGCAATAAATATCCCGGCCAAACGTTTGCCAATGTTCATGCACAATGTCGGCGACCGATTGTCGCCGTTTAGCGATCAAGTTCAACCAAAACAGCACCGCCCACACACCATCTTTCTCGCGCACATGGTTGGAGCCGGTACCGAAACTTTCTTCGCCGCATAAAGTGATTTTTCCGGCATCCAGCAGATTACCGAAAAACTTCCATCCTGTTGGGGTTTCATAGCAAGGCAGATTGTATTTCGTCGCAACACGGTCTACTGCCTGGCTGGTCGGCATTGATCGTGCTACGCCAGCCAAACCGTTGGCATAAGCTGGAATCAAATGCGCATTCGCCGCCATGATGGCTAGGCTATCGCTGGGCGTAACAAAAATTTGGCGGCCTGTAATCATGTTCCGGTCACCGTCGCCGTCCGATGCCGCACCAAATACCGGCGCTTCATCGCTGAACATGATTTCCGCCAATTCATGGGCATGGGCCAGGTTCGGGTCCGGATGATGACCGCCGAAATCCTCTAACGGTTCAGCATTGATTATCGACGCAGGGCTGGCTCCGAGCATATCGACAAAAATACGTTTGGCATAAGGCCCGGTAATCGCGGACATGGCGTCGAAAAGCATAGTGATGTACCCACTGCCGATACTTTGTTTAAGCAGCTGAAAATCAAAAATCGACTGCATAAGTTCGGCATAATCGTCGACTGGATCGATTATCCGGATAATAATGCCATCGATAGTTTGTGTGCCGATTCGATCTAAATCGACATCGCCCATAACGGCAATCTTATAACTATCAATTACTTGACTGCGCTTAAAAAAAGCATCGGTATATTTTTCCGGCGCGGGTCCACCATTGCCGACATTGTATTTAATGCCGAAATCTTCATCCGGACCGCCGGGATTGTGACTAGCTGATAGAACTAATCCTCCGAAGGCTTTGTATTTTCTTATAATATTAGATGCCGCAGGGGTTGATAATAAACCGCCTTGCCCTATAATTAGCTCGCCGAACCCGTTAGCGGCTGCTATTTTTATGATGATTTGAATGGCAGTCCTGTTAAAAAAACGGCCATCACCACCTAAAACTAAGGTTTTTCCGGAAAAACCCTCCAACGAATCGAAAATCGATTGGACAAAATTTTCCAGATAACCGGGCTGTTGAAAAACTTTAACTTTTTTACGTAGTCCGGAAGTGCCTGGGTTTTGGTCGCTATATGGCTGAGTGACAACGGTTTCGACTTGCATACATGTTCCTGTGCGATTAATTAAACTGGAAATGTAAAGTACACTAATTTTCTTTTTTCGTGTAGACCTAACGATATGTTAAGACTCTTTTTATTATTAATTTGCAGTTTTTACACCTTAACTTCTTTTGCTTCTGAAAGTGTTTGGTTGCTGGTGGACACCAATGCGCTTAAAATTGAAGTTAAAAAGGGAGAGCAAACTGTCGATATCATCGAAGGTATCGCCATCGGCCAATCCGGAGCCGGCCAAAAAGCACACCGCGGCGACAATATCACGCCTTACGGCGAATACCGTATAGGCTGGGTCGGTCAAAAAAGTACCTTTCACAAATTTTTCGGACTCAATTATCCGTCCGTCCAAGACGCAGATAATGCGCTCCGTAAGGGAGTCATCGACAGATATACTTATAGTGACATCGTCACCGCGCATAACTACAATCACGTCCCCCCCCAAAATACGGCATTAGGTGGGCGCATAGGCATTCACGGGTTAGGTAAGGCAAGCGAAAAGATTCACCACTCGATGAATTGGACACACGGCTGTATCGCATTGACCAACAAACAAATCGACCACCTCAGCCAATGGGTCGATACAGGAACGTTAGTAAAAATAAAATAATACTGGAAAATATTAGAAACGATGTTAGAATTTAATTGGCTATACGTTTTTTTTGTAGCAATAACTTGGAAATAAGGAAAATAAACATGAAAAAATTAATTAAATTGTCAATGATTGCTCTGGCGGCTAGCTTAATGGTTGGCTGTGCTACCAACTCTGATATCGAAAATCTGCAAACCCAAATTGACGGTTTGAAAACTTCTGTAGCTCAAGCTTCTTCTGACGCTGCTAGTGCACAAACTGCTGCTGCTGATGCAAAAGCTGCTGCTGAACGTGCTGCTCAATATGCTCAAGACACCAACAGCAAATTGGACAACATGTTCAAAAAATCAATGAT
>JBGAWU010000224.1:0-4892 GCA_044227425.1 Methyloglobulus sp. | reverse complement strand
AATCCCTTCAGTGGACGGGACATTCTTTAAAAGTGCTGGATCAAAGGCAATTACCGGAATCGATTATTTACGATGAATATGCCGATGCGGCAGGCGTTGCCGAAGCGATTAAGTCAATGCGAGTGCGCGGGGCGCCGGCTATCGGTATTGCGGCGGCTTATGGCGTTGTGCTTTCGGTCAATCGGCATTATTCGGCATCGGATGAACAATGGAAAATTGCCGTTAATTCCGACATCCAATTGCTGGCGAATTCAAGGCCGACCGCAGTGAATTTATTCTGGGCCTTAAACCGGATGAAATCGGTTTTAGACAATATAAACGGCGACCTTCTTTCTGATATCAATCGTTGTGCAGAGACTATCCATGCCGACGACATCGCCGCCAACCACAGAATGGGCGAACTGGGCGCGGATTTACTCACGGATGCTAAAGGTATCTTAACCCATTGCAACACCGGTGCACTGGCTACGGGCGGATACGGTACGGCCTTGGGCGTGATCAGAAGCGCCTACGCGAGAAAACCCGTTAATATCTATGCGGGTGAAACCCGACCCTGGTTGCAAGGTCAGCGCTTGACGGTATGGGAATTGGCACAGGATGAAATTCCAGTCACTTTAATGGCCGATTCCGCAGCCGCCTGGTTGATGCAATCGGGAGCCATCGACTGGGTGATCGTCGGTGCTGATCGTATTGCATTGAACGGCGATACCGCCAATAAAATCGGCACGTACTCATTAGCGGTATTAGCCAAACGACACAATGTGAAAATGATGGTCGTTGCCCCGACATCGACGATTGACAATGAGATCAAGAATGGAAAAGAAATAGAAATTGAACAACGCCAGCAAAGTGAACTGCTACCGGCTTGTTATGAGGACAATCGCTTTGTGGACGCGTGGAACCCTGTTTTCGACATTACACCGGCTGAATTGATTACCGCCGTCGTGACAGAAAAAGGGGTGGTATTGAATCCGGCTAGACAGGGTATATCGGGGTTACTTTCAGGCTGAATTAAATTCCAGCGTTGCTATAGCCAAGTAGCTTAAATTAAAACGGTTAAACCGTTTTTTAAGGAAAGTTGCTACAAATTTCTATGACGCCGTTTTTGCAAAAATTGGTTTTCTAGCTTGATAAAATAAGAATGGACACCGTATAGAATTCCTCCCGCGAGCGGTAAAGCAAAATACCAGTGGGCTTTGGCGTAAGTTAGCAGGTTTAGGATTTCAGCGCCCAGGAAATAAGAAGGCGTTATGGTTATGGCTGCCCAAACCCAGGCGCTGAGCAGGTTGATAATTGCGAATTGTTTGCCAGGATATTTGGTGATACCGATCGACATCGGGATAACGGTCCTAAGCCCATACATGTAGCGTTGGACAAAAATGATCGGCCAACCATATTTTTTGAGCAATAGATGCGCAATTGCGAATTTACGTCGTTGCGTATGAAGCTTTCTCTGGATTAAGCCTTTGTTGAACCGACCAATATAAAAGTAGATTTGGTCTCCGGTAAAACCACCCAAACCTGCGACAAAAATCGCCATAAACAGGTTCATGTCGCCGGTATGGGACATGATGCCGCCCATGATCAGCCCCAATTCTCCTTCGAGGATGCTCCAGAGGAATAGGATGGGGTATCCATATTCCTTAAGCCAACCGATGAATAATTCTTCCATTAACCGTTAAAGTGGTTGAAAAACAAGTCCTGCAATCATAATTCGAGGGAATAACAATCAGCCAGGCGGACAAATTTGCAGCCGTTAAGCTGCTGGGTAGATAAAATGGCGCTAATTATGCCAGTTATTATTAAAATTTGTCCGTTTTCTTTGGTTTTTCTTAAACGATTTTACGGTTCGACGACAGCGGGTGAAGGCGCTGCTTTAAATAGCTTGATGACGACTAAACCGATAGCGATATAAATCATCGATGAAGCCAAATAGGGCGGGTAGTAATGGGCGAATTGGCTCAGGTAATGGTTCAATGAATGTTCGCCGATACGGTCAGAAATCAAGTAAAAGCTGCCGTTCGAGATGGCGAACGAAACTGTGACCGATAAAGCCGCCAGTCCGAACATTTTCAACGAGTGGGCAAAAGACAAATCCATAAGGTTCTTTGCATAGCGTCCGGCAAACCATAAGGCCGCGTAAGCAGGGATCAAAAAAACATAGGCCGATGAGATGCAGAAATCGCTGACATTAAACTGCGTGATGGCAATGTAATCGATCAAGCCGGCTTCAAGCAACAATAGACCGAAAAACCATAACGGGGCATAACCAAGGCCGGCGAAAAAAAACACCGCAAGCGAGGCGTCCGGTAACGACAACGCACTGCCGAAGTGGTCGAAACGGGTTAATGCCATTATGCCAATCAATGCCAACGGCAGTATTTGTGTTTGTTGCCAAGGTTTAGTACTCATTCGGTATTCTCCGGAAATTTAAGTTAAAAATTGGCCGTCCATGGCGATTTTTTAGTTATTATAATGGATTGAGACAAAGAAGTTTCTATCCGCTGTGTTATAAGTATTCACTGTTTGATACTGCTTATCCAATAAATTGTTAACTTTCGCACTTAACATCCAGTTTTTATCGATATGATAGGCGGCGCGAAGGTCTACCGTTACATAACCTGCCACCTTAACAGTTGATAAATTGTTAAAATCGATGTCATGGCGATTGCCTTGTGCCAGCACGAAAGCGCCTAAATCAAATTGTCCGAACGACCGGGACAGATCGTAACTTAAGCCTTTTTGGACACGACGAATCAGTCTGGCATTGGTTTCGCGGTCTCTCGGATCGAGCAAAGTCATACTTAGCTTGTTATTCCAACCAAGCAGTTGTGTGTCAAGTTCGAATTCAAGTCCATCGATTTGGGCTTTATTGATATTTTCAGGTTGGGTCAAAACCGTTGTGGCATTGGCTAAAACCGTCTTGTCATTGATTAAGTTATCCGTATTGGTATGAAAAGCCCGGATTTCCCAATTTAACCAGTCATGATTTCCGATCAAACCGACTTCGAAAGTCGTCGATTCCTCCGGCCTTAAGTTAGGGTTACCTTCATAAATGTAGTTAGTGCCTTGGAAAGGGGAAACTAATTTTGGATAATATAGGCTGTTAAATGAAGGCGCTTTGAAGGCATTACCGAAATTCGCAAACGGGCTAATGCCGATAGGGCTGTTATACCGCCAGCCGAAATTGCCGGTTACATAATCGCCGAAGGCTTCGTTTTCATCCCAACGCAGCGATGCATTGATGAAATGCTCGTCAAAAACCCGGCTATGCAGTTCTGCGAATATCCCCACGTCATAACGGGAGTTTTTCTGATAATTACTTGTTGTATCGATTTCATCCAGGCGATAGTCGGAACCGAATACGACCTGATGGTTTTCGTTTAGATCGACCTGATTTAACCAGGTCGCATTCCACCGGATCGTATCGAAGCGTGTGGAAAATACGCCATTCGGGGAAAAATTATCGTTTTGATCGATGCTTTGGCCAAGACGCAAGGTCGATTTCCAGTTGTCGAGAATATTCATACTGCCGTTCAAAGCAGCGATATGATTGACGAATCTCGTTTTGTTTTGGAAGAAACCGTCGAATTCGGTGCGACCGGCTGAACGCATGTAAGATGCTTCAATTGTGGCATCGTTATCGAAGCGATGTCCGATACGTCCATTAACTGCTGTGTTGTAATAGCCGTCGGCATCAGGTTCATCGACGAAGCAGGCGCCATTTTTTTGGCAAGCATTAAACCCTTCCGTGTTGTAATGAGAAGCGCCGAAGTTATACCAGTTGTTTTGCCAGGTTCCTGAGACAGTTCCAGACGCTTTAAGGCTGCTGTAATTACCGCCGCCCGCATCCAAGGTGAATTTAGGTTTTTCTGTATCGTTGCCTTTTCGGGTGAAAATCTGGATAACGCCGCCGATAGCTTCTGAGCCGTACAAACTTGATTGCGGACCACGGATGATTTCAACACGTTCGATTTGATCGATAGGAATGAACTCAAACGGTGTTGTCCCTAAGGTGGCGGAACCTACTTTAATACCGTCAATTAGCACGAGTACATGGTCGGAATTAGTGCCGCGCATAAAAATACTGGTTGTTTTGCCATCGCCGCCTTGTTGGGTCATGTCAAGGCCGGTCGTTCCTTTAAGTAATTCAGGAAATGTTTTTGCTTGCAACCGTTCGATATCCTCGCGCGTGTAAACGGTGGACGCTACCGAAAGTTGATTTTTCGGGGTTTCAGTCCGTGTTGCCGTTACCACCATTTCAGGCAGTGCAATGGAGTCTGTGTTGACGTTTTGGGCTTGTAAGGGTGTTGAAATGCCCGTTAATAATAGCGAGCTATATAATAATTTTTGCATAATGTCCTCTGCGCCGCCCGCGCATGGTATATCTGTGAAATCACAAACGAGGACTGGAAGACGGGAGGACAAGACATGATGCGCTGCCGTTTTCGCCGACAGCCCTCCGCTGTGCCGAATTTACTTTCGGGCCGGTCTCCGGGCTTGTCAGTGGCCATTTCTTCGAAATTGCCTGATTCATCGCCTTCCCATGCCTTAAGCACAGTGGCGTATAGATAAATCTTTTACTGAGATACCGTTGCGGGGGCAGCGCCGGCTTTGGTTATTGGGAAATTTAACCCTTACCGGCTTCCCGTTTAACCAGCAGCTTGTGAAATCCTGCTGGAACCTGAAAGCGAGGGTGTATTATAGGGAGAAGATGATTTTAAGCAAGCGCCGTGTGAAAGGATGCCAGAAATTCGGCCCATGTCGTTAAGTTAAGCACAAATGCTGATGTTGTCATTTCGAAGGAACAATTTTCTAAGAGTTTCAAATTTCACCTGCTTCGGCGGGTGTTCAATCTTGCCGGTTGGAATTAGCAGGCAGCCATGGCTTTC
>JBGAWU010000223.1:0-4894 GCA_044227425.1 Methyloglobulus sp. | reverse complement strand
GTTAGTGGTCGCTTTTTTTACCGCTTATTTTACCGAAGAAGATTTACTGATTCCGCATGTTTGGGCGGGTTATACCGTCAGCGCTGTTGTTTTTATTCGGGTCTTATGGGGCTTCGTGGGGAGCAGTCACGCACGTTTCAGTGATTTTGTGTATTCTCCTGCGAAAATTTTTGGTTACCTGAAAAACTTGGCTGCGCGTAAACCGCAGCATTATATCGGCCATAACCCGGCTGGCGGCGCAATGGTTCTGGCCTTATTAATTAGCCTTGCAGGTACGAGTTTCACCGGTTTGGAATTGTATGCTGTCAAAGAAAATAAAGGGCCGTTGGCTTTGGCTGTACAGAATGTCAACATGTCTACAGCAACCTCAATACTGATAACTGAAGCTAAAGCGGAAAGCGATGATGAGGATCAAGGGTTTGAAGAAATCGATGAGCGTCAAGACGAAGATTTTATGGAAGACTTACACGAAGTTTTTGCCAACTTTACGCTATTGCTGGTATTAATCCATATTGCTGGCGTGATTGTTTCTAGTTTTGTCGATAAAGAGAAACTGGTGAAAGCCATGTTTACCGGCAAAAAGGAAATCGACGATTGACGCCGGTAACAGCCGGTTTCGCCGTTCTGAAATAATGCCTAGGAATGGGGACGGATTTGAAATATACAGAGTTTCATCGGGAACAGCGAATCAGACGATTGCATTCAACTGAACCATGCGTGACCGATAGTATTATTCCATCGTCCCGTATGATTTTTTGTTTACCAAACCAACGTTTTTTTAAATTAATTTGGGAAGGTATTTTTAGCTCATCTATTTGTTTCAGGAACTACTGTAATTTGTCCTGAAAAACTGTGAAGTAAATCTTTAAATGGATTACAAAGAAAATGGGTAAGCGGATTTGGTAATTGAGTAACGCAATGATGAAAGTTGTCACTTCTATCAAACCAGTAACCCTCTCCTTTTTCAAGATGAGTGTCAGATTAAGTTGAGACTAATACACAATAACTTTTTTCCACTATTTTAGCCGATAGGAATCATCGCCTATTCCCAGTATTGTCTCTGCCAGATGCCGCGCTCTTGCGACTTATCCTGACGACATCCGACCACCGCTGGGTTTTGCGGCATGGCCTTGGACAAAAACCCATTTTTATCAGCATTAATCGGATAACATAGTCGGCATCGCCCAGTGGCTGTTCTATGACGCAATACATGTGTTCCGGCAGCATAACCCAGCCATGTGTCTTACACGGATATCGTGTCTTACCTCTTTTATCGCTTCCCACAATTCCTCAATGTGCCATACCAATAGGTCAGTGCCTTTTCGTTGTAAAAGGTTAACCGTAAAAAAATAGGTGCCGCCTGGATGCCAAACTCGCCGGTCATCCAGGCTTTATCGTTACCCTTAAAATACGGCGCACGGCCCGTTGGTTAGTGCCCCCTTACGACCTTGTAATAATTAGGCACTGACCTATTAAAAACAGGTCAGTGCCGACTTTCATTTACTGCCCGGGAACATTACAAGATGTAACGTTACTAACTTGAGCAATAAGATACTTTTGCATCAGGTCGGTTTGAACGGGATCGTTCCAATAACGGTTGAAGGTTTGTATGGCATTGGGCATAGTTTTAGCCGGTGAATTTATATCTTCAAGCGTATTATAGGTAGGAAGGCCATCGTTATATTTTTGGCACACCACGCTATTGGTATGAGCATCATTAAGCTGGGTCCTTGGAATCAGTGCGTGACCACCGATGAAATCTCCCGGTGTACCGTCATAGTCATAGCTATGGAAATCCAAACCTAATGGCGCCCCCATAGACAGATGGCAACCGCGACAGGAAGGCTTGACTACTTGTTGGTAGAGATCAGATCCATTAAATGTGGAGTTAACGCCTAGGACGGGAACCGTAGGTGACTGGGCAGGATCCCATCCCTTGGGCAGAAAGTTACTTTGCTGTAAACCTGTACCACCAGGATACCAACCGTCAACAATTTCTTTTCCAGCTGGCGCAAGCATCTCGCCAGTTTTAAGGCCTAAGTTTAAATTTCGAACGGCATTTTCTTGGGCTAGCCTAGTATAAGGGGCGTCATAATTGAAATTATCCAGGTCGAAAGGAATAAAATAACTGCCGATATTACCATCGTGGGTACCTGCCCCTGATGCAGGGAAATGCGAGAAATAATTATCGCCGCCGTGACAGGGTACGCAGTTTCCAGGCGTGTATTTCTCACCGCGGCCATCCAGATTAACCGAAGCAATAAGTTGACCAGTTGGGCCGAAGGTCAAGAATTTGGTGAAGGGTTTCCCATCATTTTGCCCTGGTGTTACCGAATACTCCATATTGACACAGGCAACCAAATTAGAATCTGGAGTTGCTCCCGTCGCTTTAGCGTGGTTACAGACATAGTATCCCACATGATCTTTGCCATTTACATCGGGGCTGGTGTTACGTCCATGGTGGTTACGGATCAAGTTGAGATCGGCGACATTGCGAAATTGGGCATGAAATTCATTTGGATTAAGTGGCGGCGTCGCTGAATAAGGGCTTGGCGGCGCTTTAAGGCCGAACTTAGTCAACCATTGCCTAAAGGTTATCCCCCCGATCAGCGCGCCTGTTGGGCTACAGTCTTTTACAGCCCCTATTGCCTTGTAGTATTGGCAAGCGCTTATCTTCGTATCAATTCCACGATAGGTTAAGAAGCGATCAGATTCTGGATAGAAATCCGCCGGTTCCGGAATACTCGCCGTGGATGTGGCGGCTACGAAACCGGCATCGGTTGAGAGCGCAATACGACTGGATTGATGTCCACCTTTTTTGTCAATAACATCTACATATAAGAAATGTAAACCTTTTCCGAAAGCTGGCAAAGTCCATACCGCGGTATTGCCTGTAGCTTTCACGGCTCCCGCTGTCGATCTCCAAACGTACGACAAAGCATTACCGTTGCTGTCTGTTGCTTGGACAGCGGCATTGATTACCGTACCTAAAGGCACACCTGCAAGAGGGGTGCCTGCGGGAATACTGCCTTGGGCAGTATTAGAAAAAGCAGCTAACGATGTGATCGTTGGTGGGGTATTGTTTGGCAAAATCAGATTTTCGAAGTACCTTCCTTGAGAGACTAAATTGAAAGACAAGGTTTTCCTGTTTGTCCCACAAGAAGCTACCAGCTTGTAATTTGAAGGTACAGTCGGCGCGGGCGTAGTAATCAGATAGCGGCCAAGGCTATTGGCTTTAACTGTTGCCAAAACAACGTTAGCACTATCCTTAAGTTGGACGGTAGCTGTCTCATCTTGCTGGAAAAAGGGGTCATTGTGCGAGCAGGCTACGTTCAAATTTGGCGCATAAGGGTTAGGTAAATTCGGTGCAGTGACATACCCTTCGAAAGCCAGTATATTGTTTAAAGGATTATCCAGCGGCGTCCAATCGATATGATTGCTACCACCTAGGTTCGTTACCCAGCGGTTGGAGACAAAATCAATAACATCGAAAGTATTAGTGGTGTCGATATCATTAGCGCACCCCGGCAGTAACCCTGGCGCACCACTCGACCAACACACGGCGTAAGTACCAGCCGCTTGGCTAGGAAAAACAAATACACCTTTGCTATCAGTAACGACGGACGCGGTAACAGCGCCTGTTAAAGCATTTTTTAAGTAAACAGAAACGCCTGGAATGCCCGGCGTATGAACAGCGTCATCAACGACAGGGAAATCAAATGTTTGCACATAAGGCGGATAAAGATCTCCAACCGGATCCTCAATGTCGGAAAGAGATCCCGGGAATCCCGTCGTGGGGTCGAGGGGCGGCGCCTTAAAATCGGGATATTCAAAAACACCTTGGACAATACCACCGGGTCCTGCCGCGGCGTTCGCCGTTGTAACAGCGCCAAGACATATAAGGCCACCCACTAAAAGTCTAGGCAGTAATTGGCAATTTGTTTCTCGCCAGAATCTGTAAAAAAAACCATTTGAATTATTCATTATGCATCCCCCTAATCGCGCGTTGGAAAAAGTATATATTCCATGCCTTCAATTTAAATTACAGAAACTTGCAAAGCGCCTGAAATCTAAATATTTCCTTTGAATCGATAGTATTTGTATTATCTAGGGGTGTCAACCTTAAATATTACTTAGTTTATTTAAGCGGGTTCGTTATTTTTTGTGAAAGCTTTTTTTAAAAATTTCCTGCCCTAACAACCTGTTTCGCCGTACTGAAATAATGCTCTAGGAATAGGGCCGGTTTGAAATATCCAGAGTTTCATCGAGAACAGCGAATCAGACGATTGCATTCAACTGAACCGTGCGTGACCTAGGCTATTATTTTCTCGTCCCATATGGTTTTTCGTTGCCTGATTAACTTAAGGGAGTGAGTTTAAATAAACCCATCATCGCGATTAAAGACCAAACGATGTTAAGCCAAACCAAGGGCATTGCCCCCTTGTATCGGGCATTAACAACCATGCACAAAGCACCAATTAAATTTATCGTATGATAAATAGCTGAGCCGGACTCTAACTGGTTTAGCGTCAGCAACAAGTAAGCGCTGATGATGAGGACAAAGCCAACCCAACCGATAAGCTCTACTTGTTTTTCCCGGTTAGGCGCATTTTTTATCAAGCAAGGTATTCCTTTTTCAAGTAAATAAAGGGCTTTCTAAAAAAGTTAAATCCCATCGGTAGTCCGGCAAGTCGGCGACAAAAAAGTCCAATTATTGGCTCTTTGTCCAGGACTTGCCGAAAACCTTATTCAGGAATCCTTACCGATATATAAATATACGTTTATAAACGCTATATTTCGCTTATTTACAACTTGCGAGAACTTGCGCGATGGTTTCGCCCATTGTCGCCGGGGTAGGGCAAATCGTGACACCACATTCCTTCAGCATCGCCAC
>JBGAWU010000222.1:0-4896 GCA_044227425.1 Methyloglobulus sp. | reverse complement strand
GGCTAAGTGCGGTAACCCTTAAAAAACAGGTATTTTTTTATTACCCATAGAATCTAATAAAAAAGGTATCCATATATTGTCCATGATTTTATGCGTTAGTGAGTCTTTTCTTGTTTCAAACCGAAACAGGAAAAGCGGATTTGTTGCGGTGCTAAGTAATGTTCAGGTAAAAGAATGCCGTTTATTTTTCGCTACTCTCATTTTTTGCCTTTATTTTTTAAACTTCTCAACGGCATATTCTGATACGAACCAGGACTTAACTGAACTTCCTATCGAAAATCTGTTGAATATGGATGTTTACACGGCTTCAAAATTCATCCAAAAGAAATCCGATGCACCGACGGCGGTTACGGTCATCACTGCGGAGAACATTAAAGATTATGGCTACCGAACCCTGGCGGATATCGTCCAGAGCGTCCGTGGGGTCTATGTCAATAACGACCGTAATTATAGTTACTTGGGTACGCGCGGCTTCAGTGTTCCCGGCGATGCAAACACGCGCGTCCTTGTCCTGCTGGATGGTTATCGCCTGAACGATGCAACCTACGATCAAGGCCCTTTGGGGACAGAGTTCCCCGTCGATATCGATTTGATCGAACGCGTCGAATATTTACCTGGCGCCGGCTCGGCAATCTACGGGAATAACGCATTTTTCGGGGTGATCAACGTTATCACCAAATCCGGCAAAAATTTTAAAGGGCATGGCTTAGAAGTTTCGGGGCGGGTTGCCAGCTACGGCACCGACCAGGAGCGCATCAGTTTCGGCAAGCATTTCGACAACGGCTTGGAAATGCTGGTTTCCGCCACCCGTTTCGATAGTAAAGGCGAAAATCGGGTATTTTTCCCTGAATTGAACGACCCGGCGACCAATTTTGGTACGACCAGCCATGGTAATTTCGATAATGCTGAACGCCTATTCACCAAGTTATCCTGGCAACATTTCACCTTTGAAGCGGCTTACTCGAAACGGAACAAAGGACTCCCTTTAGGTAATTATCAGACCGTATTTAATGACCCCAGAAATCAAAATACCGACCAACATCTCTTTTTTAACCTTACTTACAATAATCTGATTGCCGATAATCTGGAGTTATATGCACGTGCTTATCATGGTCGTTACGATTATCCAGGCGCCTGGATATATGATGATCCACCTGTTACTGTTTATAAGGAGCTGGGGCTTGGACGCTGGTTAGGCGAGGAGGTGCGTTTGGTCAGCACTCATTTCAATGGGCATAAGCTGATGGTCGGTAGTGAATTCCAGTATAATTACCATTTATCGGATGATTTTGTCGCCGTAAACCCTTCCAATCCCGGCGGCGCAGCCGGTTTCAAACGGTCAAACAACCGCTTTGGCTTTTATCTTCAAGATGAGTGGACGCTACTCGATAACCTGATCATTAATGCCGGAATCCGTTACGACAACCTAAGCTACGCCAGTGACTCTATTAATCCACGATTAGCGCTGATCTTTAAACCCTGGGCAGATACGACATTTAAATTTATATATGGCTCGTCGTTTAGGGCGGCGAGTGCAAACGAACTTTATTACAGCGACCCAACGTCCATCCCTAACCCTAATCTCAGTCCTGAGAAAATAAAAACTTACGAAGGTATCATTGAATATCAACCCAGTCGGGACTTACGGGTAACAGCCGTGGGGTTCCATTATAAGGCCGATAACCTCATTCAGCTCAAGGAGTTTCCCAGCAATACAGCTAGTTTCTCTCCCGGCGACGATACTAAAAATCAATTTGTCAACATGGGGGTTAATAAAGCCTGGGGAGCGGAATTAGAGGTTGAAAAGCTGTGGGATTACGGTGCCCGCCTCCGTACCAGTTATACTTGGGTTAACGCTTACGATCAAAGTAATAATCAACAGTTGGTTAACTCGCCATCCCATCTGTTCAAGTTGAATTTTTCAACACCCATTTTCGATAAATGGCTCCGGGCAGGCGTTGAAGCGCAGTATACCAGCAGCCGGTTAGGAAGGGACAATACCAAATCTGCAGGTTATCCGTTATTTAATCTAACGTTAACTAACGGCGATAAGCTTTTTAAAGGGCCACTCAGCGGATTAGAAATCTCCGGCAGTATTTACAATCTTCTTGACCGCAGATATAACAACGTGGTCAGCGACGAATTCGTCCAAAATTTTATGCCGCAAAACGGACGAAATTTGCGGTTAGTATTCACCTACCGGTTTTAGATGATAAACATAAATCTAATGCATGGCATCTGCCATTAAGCCTAACCCATTAAATTATCGAAAATGAAAACATTCCTTGTGGAGTCGACGAATTCCTTCGCATTTTTAGATGACCTTGTAAATTATCTATCATTATTATACGGTTATAACAACTTATTAGTATTATACTAACGTTATGAAACCTAATAAATGCGATGTTTTGTCCAAATTATGACAATAGATAAATTCAAATTTAACTTTTTCGATTTGAAATAATGGTGATGAAGCATTGCGATTCCCTTGACGCGTTAAACATCTTTCAGGCCTAAATTTTCAATCGTTGCGAGATGAGATGGATAAAATTATCGATATGAGAATTTTGCAGCCCAGAAGGGGTTATCTATCTTTTAACTATGTCAAACCCTCGTATTTTGGCCAATTCCTGATCGCTACTTTTTTCTTGTCCATGTGTATGTGGGTTTCGACTGCCTACGCTAAAGATTATGGGGATTTAACAGATGTACCCATTGAAAGCCTGTTGAATATGGAGGTTTATACCGCCTCAAAATTCATTCAAAAAAAATCCAATGCCCCAACCGCAGTTACCGTCATTACAGCCCAGGACATCAAAGACTATGGTTACCGGACGGTTGCAGATATTGTCCAGAGCGTCCGCGGCGTTTATGTCAATAATGACCGCAATTACAGTTTTGTCGGGACACGCGGTTTTAGTATCCCAGGGGATTTGAATACCCGGGTGCTGGTGTTATTGGACGGTTATCGCTTAAATGATGCGACTTATGACCAAGGCCCTTTGGGTACAGAGTTTCCGGTCGATATCGACCTTATCGAGCGGGTAGAGTATTTACCCGGCGCCGGTTCGGCCATTTATGGCAATAACGCATTTTTCGGCGTTATTAATGTCATCACTAAATCTGGGGGGCATTATAAGGGCAACGGACTGGAAGTATCGGGACGTGTTGCCAGTTACGGAACCGACCAGGAACGCGTGAGCTATGGCAAGCATTTCGACAATGGCCTGGAAATGTTGATATCCGGAACCCGTTACGACAGTAAAGGCGAGAACCGGCTGTTTTTTCCCGAATTAAACGATCCGGGGACAAATTTCGGAACCACCAGCCACGGTATTTTCGACAATGCCGAGCGGTTGTTCGGCAAGTTTTCCTGGCAACATTTCACCCTAGAAACCGGTTACTCAAAGCGCAATAAAGGGATACCGACAGGTATTTACGGCACTGCATTTAACGATCCGCGTAACCAAAATACCGACCAGCACCTCTTCATTAACCTCACCTACAACAACCAGATTGCAGATAACCTGGAAATGTATGCGCGCGCTTACCATGGCCGATACGATTATCCGGCAACCTATGTTTACGATGAGCCGCCGCCGCTGATTGTTGCACAAGGGGAAGGTTTGAGCCGTTGGTGGGGTACGGAAATACGTTTTACCAGCACCCATATTGACAGGCACAAGTTAATGTTGGGCGCTGAATATCAGGATAATTACCATTTATCGAATGATTTTGTCAGTGTGGCGCCGGCCGACCCGAATTCCCTGATTAGTTTTAATCAATCAACTTACCGTTATAACGTTTATTTTCAGGACGAAATGACCCTGCGCGACGACCTGATCCTGAATGCCGGGTTAAGGTACGACCAGTTAAGTTACTCTAACGATAGTATAAATCCCCGGTTGGCACTGATTTATAAACCCTGGGAAAATTCAGCGTTTAAATTTATTTACGGTTCATCATTCAGGGCGCCCAGCGTATACGACCTTTACTATGCCGATCCCATTCAGATTGCCAACCCTGACCTAAGCCCTGAGAAAATCAAAACCTATGAAGCGATTATTGAACATCAGGTAGACCGTAGCCTGCGTTTAACTGCTGTCGGCTTTCATTACGAAATATCAAACCTGATCCAGCTAAAAAAACAACCGGGAGTGAATGGGCCCAATAAGAATGTCAATATCGGCGGCAACAATGCTGGGGGGGTGGAGTTCGAAGTGGAAAAACTGTGGGATTACGGTTCCCGCCTGCGCGCCAGTTATACCTGGGTCAATGCCCATGATGTCGGTAATAACCAACCGTTGATCAACTCGCCCAGCAGTGTGTTTAAATTAAATTTCTCAACGCCATTATTTGACCATTGGTTGCGCGCCGGGGTTGAAGCGCAATACACCAGTGCAAGGTTCGGGCGTGATAACACAAGGGCAGCAGGCTACCCATTATTCAACCTTACGTTAACGAGCGGCGACAAACTGTTCAAAGGGCCATTAAATGGCCTGGAGGTTTCCGGCAGTATTTATAACCTGTTAGACAGGGAATACGCCAGTGTGGCGAGCGACGAGTTCGTCCAGCATTTTATCCCGCAAAACGGCCGTAATTTACGGTTAGTTTTTTCTTACAGGTATTAAATGGCAATCACGCATTTAATATGTTTAAGCAGGATGCCGTAAACCGGCTTCTTAGATGAGTAAGCGAACTAATTCCCCATTCAGTTTCAGCCGGTTTTTGCTATCGGTTGCAGTAATGATAGCGTTAAGCAATTTACCACTGTCGTTCGCAGATTCTGTAGAAGAATATACCGCCAAATCTGTACTGACCTTGAATTTAGCCCGCTTTAGTGAATGGCCACCGGATGTTTTCAGCGAGAACCAAACCTTGGTTAATTTGTGCCTG
>JBGAWU010000221.1:0-4916 GCA_044227425.1 Methyloglobulus sp. | reverse complement strand
AGCCATAGATGAGGGTTGTCAAACGTACCAAGTTATCTGTACGGATTAATTGCCGGGTTCTCGGCAACATGATTGCCCCGGCTACCGCACCAACCCCGATACATGCCATCAACAGCCCGTAAACTGAAGATCCGCCATGTAAAACGCGGCTTACCAAAATGGGCAAAAGCGCCCACAAAGCGCTGGCGAACAGAAAAAAAGACGCGCCCCGCACCAATATTGATGGCAATAAGTTGGAATAGCGTGCGTAACGCAAACCGGAACGCATTGCTCCCAAGAAACGTTCAGCAGGAAGGTTGTTTTTCTTCGGTGATCGTTTCCAAAACACCAATACAGCGATGACTGCCAGAAATGAAACTGCATTCAGAAAAAACACATAGGCCGCACTATATACACTGATGATATAACCTGCGATGGCTGGCCCTACGGCGCGCGAAACATTCATGCCCAGGCCGTTCAATGTAATCGCGTTATGGAGGTCTTTTTTCACTACTAATTCAGGGATCACGGCTGACCAAGCCGGCATACTCATTGCCCCACCGCAACCTAATAAAAAGGTAAATAAAAGCAACAGCCAATCGGAAGTTATTCCCTTGAAGGCACAAAAAGAAAGTCCCAAGGCCGATAGGAACATCCAGATTTGTGTGCCTAAGAGATAGCGGCGGCGGTCGGCAATGTCCGCCAATGCTCCGGCAGGAAGCGCCAGAAACATGATGGGGACGGTGCTGGCGGTTTGCACCAGGGAGACCATCATTGGCGATGCGGTAATAGAAGTCATCATCCAGCTTGCGCCGACTCCTTGCATCCAAGTGCCGATATTGGATATCAGTGTCGCCAGCCATATGGCAAGAAATAACTTGTTCCTAAGCGGCTGCCAAGGCGAGGTCGGTTGTATACTGTTTTCGTTCATGAAAATTTATTCCTGACGATCAAAAACGGTAGCTTTTAGAATATTAAACTGTTGTGAACGGGCGTAGACGCGACAAATCGCCGGATAATAAACGACCATTCGCGGTGTTTAAGTGAATATTACGGCTGAGTTGCTGACGCATGCCAAAAGGTAAATGTGTTTTCGGTATAACATTGTCGGCAACAGTCTTGTTACTGATGGGGGAGTGGGTCGGTTCGGTCAATCTGGAAGCAACTTTTGTCCCATCTTCGATCGTGCAGGGATTAAAAATGGATTTCACCGAATTTTGCACTGGGTGTAAGTACCTTGAGTTTTCGTAAGTGGTTCAGGTCGATTTTATGCTGATCCACGTTTTCGACTACCAGGTATTCCTGTCCGTTGGTAGTAACAATATCAATGGCTTTTCCTTCAATAACGCGGTTGTCCTTTAATTCCAGCTTCACACGGTAGTGATATAAACAGGCGATTTCAAGGTAATCGTGCAAATCGCAAGAGATTGGTTTTGTCATATTAAAGTTTCGAGGATGCGGGTTGATTAAGTAATCATTACACAGCGTAAATAGATGGCAGGTGTAAACGTTTATTGTAGCAATGGATTCATTTCTTCCTAAAGCCTTTCACCGTTCCCAAACTTATAGGGTTTTATGTATTGGCGCAAGCTGTCAATTGCTTGCGGGATAAACACCGATTCATTGGCACTGGTGAAAACCATGTAGACCGGTAGTTTGAATTGCAGGCTATCCGGGATGATATAAAGCTGGTGTGCTCTTATAAAAGGCGCAGCCATGCGAATGGGTAAAAAACAGGATCCGCCGTTGTTGATAATTAATTGGATGCCAAGCCAGCCAATATTGACCGTTTGCGCCGGGCTTTCAAGGTTTGGATAACTATCGCTATGCTGGGCGTAAAAATACGGTCCCCAGTCGACATAAACATAATCTTCATTGGGCCAGGGTTTGTTGGGGTCGGTAGTCAAGAGTACCAGCGTTTCATCAAACAAATGTTCGATTTGTAAGCCGGGATTATGTTGTGGCGTGTACATCAGGCCAATATCCAGGGAACTTTCGACAAGGCGGCGCATCAGGTCTTCTTCGAAGCCGATGTCGCAACGAATCGAAATGTCTGGAAAATTTCGCCGCGTCAAGTCAATCCATCCGGGTAGCAGCTCTTCCCATAAAGCGATCCGCGCACCTATCCTGATGCTGCCTTTGTATCGGTCGGGTAAGCCGATATCATGCCGTGCCTGTTCCAGCGTGAGCAGCAGCGCTTTTGCATATCTTAAAAAAACCTGTCCCTGCGGTGTTAAATGGGCGCCTGAACGGTTACGGACAAACAGGGACGACCGCAAGTACGATTCTAGCCGTTGTATGCGGGTGCTCACTGTCGACTGAGTGACGTATAATCGGTTGGCGGCTTCTTGGAAACTGCCGTTAGCGGCTACGCTAAGAAAGGTTCTGATTTGATCAATGTCCATAGAGAAATAATATCAATATAATCGATATTAAAGTCAAATAAATATCGTTTGTCACATGTAAAAGGAAAGAATTATAGTTCTGGATAGTATTTAATTTTTTTCATAAACCATCTAATCAAGAGCGGAATGTTTTTTGAATAGTTGAATTGTTTATGACGTTAACAGAGAGGACAACACCATGTTCAGCGAGAAAATTAAAAATTTCATGGGTAAACACGGAACAAAAAACGGTCAACAGGGAATGGTAAAGCGCCAGTGTTTACTTACATTAAAAGAAAATTTCACACAGGTTGGCGCGATGTTTGTGTTGAAAAAGTTATGGATTTTATTGTTACCGCTTCTGGTAACTGCTTGCGTGTCGTCTGGTACAGTGCGACCGATGTCCGCTACTGCAAAACTAAAGACGATCAGGATAGTGGCTGTTGAACCGCCGCCACTGGAAGTAATCCCCGATTTATTGCAATCCCGTAGTCCCGTTTACCGGCACTACGACACGATGAGTGTGCTGCCTTATTCGGAACATAAGCTGTACCGAAATCCGGCCGGTATTTTAATTGCGGGGCAGGTGGCACCGGATGACGACGTTGAAATTGTGTCGTTACAAAAAGCTTCGTTATCACTCGCCCCGGTATATAACCGTGCCGTCGCCATGACCGGACAATCGAAATGGACGCCCACCTTTGAGTTGGCTTCCACAGCGGCCGAATACTTACGAAACAATAGCATTCAAGCAAGCGTGAGCGAACATTATCTGCCTTTACCGGTCAATTCCGCCAGCCTTAGCCAGTGGCATAATGCGGTGGAGCGATGGTATGCAGACGAGACTCCGAGAGTAGATTACCGTCCATTCCTTACAAATCAGGTGGATGCGGTAATGGAAATCGGTATAAGCCGGTATCGAATATTCGAAGGGCAATTTTCATTAGAAGTTTTGATCAAAGTTATCGATCCTAATACCGGTCGTTTACTGGCTAAGACGAAACAAACAGATTATTCATTAGGATCTTCGGCGCAAGCATTGTTATCGTCCGATGGCCGCGCATTTAAGGCGGCGCTACGCAGATTGGGAGACTCCTTGTTGGATCAGGAACTTCAGCAAATAGGCTTGGTTCCTGGCATCCATAAGGACAATAAATCGCATGTTGCTAGTTAGGGGCGGGTAAACACGCTATGCAAACCGTCTACCCTAAAAAACTTCGCGGCTGGCGGTTTGTTTTATTCAATGTTTGTTTAGGATTATCCCACGCCCTGGTCCTGTTTAATGCGGGCGCTTATATTGCCATGCTGCCAAGGGTTGCCGCTGGATTATCGATTCCGCCTAGCTTTGCAACGTGGACCCAAACCGATTATATGATTGGTTTGGCTTTAGGTTTTCCCATCGGTAATTGGTTGTCGCGCCGGGTCGGTGAATATCGTTCTTTTGTCTGGGCTTTCGTGGTTTTCGGCATGGCGTCGTTGATTTGCGTTTATTGTCATTCGCTATATGGCTTTCTAGGCGCCCGGATTGTTTTAGGTTTTTCAGGTGGAATTACGTTACCCATCGGGCAGTCGATGATTTTAAAAGAATATCCGGATCGGATTAAAACCTTGGGCATAGGGCTATGGAGCCTATTTACGTTAACGCCATTTACATTTGGGCCGTTATACGGCGGCTGGATAGCCGATAACCTGGGTTGGCGCTGGTTGTTCAAAGTTAATGTTACCTTAGCGTTGGCGATAAGCGGAATTCTTGCCGCTTTGTTATATAAGCGAGGTGTCTTGGGTGTCCGCCGTCGTTTCGATACGGTTGGTTTTGTATTGTTAGCCGTTTCGATGTTCAGTTTTCAAACTTTGCTGAACCAGGGTAACGATTGGGATTGGGGTAACTCGGATTTTCTGGTCGGCCTGATGGTTTTGACATTTGCCAGCCTTGCTTACTGGATTGTCTGGGAGCTCGGCTGTCGCAATCCATTCCTGGATATTCAACTTTTCAGCCATCGAAATTTTGCAATCGGCACTACAGTGGTGTTTCTTGGTTTTTTGTTTTTTCAAGGGTTGTTATCGTTACTCATTGTCCAGTTGCAATTGTCCCTCGGTTATTCGTCCTATCTGGCGGCGCTGGTATTTTTACCGATGGTGGTTTTCGGTAAACCTATCGGCAGTATTTACCACAATATTACCCGGCAGTTTGACGCCCGGTTTCTGGCCTCATTAAATTTACTGGGGTTTGCGGCAGTTTATTTTTGGTTAAGCCGGTTTGATCATCTAACGGATTATGCGCAATTATTTTGGCCGAAGTTGGTTGAAGGCATTTTTCTGGGTACTTTTTTCCTGCCTTTAACAACATTGCTGTTGCATGGCCTTCCGGCGGAACGGCAGTGGCGGGCAATTGAATTAGCGGGAATGTTACGCATCGCAGCTGGCGCATTCGGTATCAGTTTGCAAGGTATCGTGTTTTATCAACGGGCGCCATTTCATTTTACCCGATTCTCCGAAAGCCATACGGCATTCGATACCAGTTTTAATGAAGCCGTAGATAGATTAGGTACGGCT
>JBGAWU010000220.1:0-4922 GCA_044227425.1 Methyloglobulus sp. | reverse complement strand
GCTTTAACCAATCTGCGTGTTTCGTTGGTTATATCAACCGAATCTTGAAGCAGGTCGCGCAAGTCGTCAAATAATTTACGGATATTTTGCTTCATGCCGTATGTCGTCAAACTCTTCGACATATCGTGTTTCGTGTTCCTGATAATGACGTCTATCCGCTCCTTGGAGAAGGAGTCAATTAACATCTTAGCCTGGACATTAAATACTCGGCGGCTGGCCTGGAAGTTTTCGATGTTGGACATGTACAAATTTTGGCGATCCCTTGTCTCAGCCATTAATTTGCCGGTCATATCCTGGTTTTGGAAGTCAATTTTCTTAAACTCTTCAAGTTGCGCCACTCCGTTTGCTAGCGCTGACTCGGTCAAGCTTAATGACTCGTTGACTAAAAACCCAATATCCCTGGTGACGGTTTCCATCAGGATATTACGCCGTTGCCTGACGATATCTTCTGCCAAGTAATTCTCCAAGGCATCTATCCGGCTTCTGTGCAATACGGCCTTGTCTTTTTTTACCTTTGCAAGCAATGCCTGTTTTGCCGATACGGGAAATATCGCCGACTCTTCAATCTTTAAGGTTGTCGCCGACGTTTTGATTTGCGATTTGATCGCGTCTTGATACCCTGCATCACCGGCAAGATCGTCCCACATGGCGTCGATTTTGTTCATAACCACAGCCAAACCGCGCTTACTCCCACCCCGCGCATGGCAAACGTGGTTTCGCCACATATCCATATCGCTTTTGGTTACACCGGTATCGGCGGCAATGACAAAGACGACAGCCTGGGCACTAGGCAACATGCTTAATGTTAACTCAGGCTCTGCGCCAAGCGCATTCAAGCCAGGGGTGTCGAGGATAGTCAACCCTTCTTTCAACAAAGGATGGGGGAAACTAATCAGTGCATGACGCCAGCAGGGTATTTCGACCTTTTCGGGATTAACGATTCCTTGCTCAGCGGCTTCACGTTCATTCCACAAGCCCAACTTATCGGCAAGATCGCGATCCACTAATTTTGTGGCGATCAGTTCTTTGAATGCTTCTTGCATTTGGGCTGGCGCATCGCAATCGAGGTCGATTTGCTTCCATCTGTCTTTATGCGTTTTCAGCTCAGCCATTGAAATATCTTCAAGGCGGCTTTCAATATCCAATAAGCGGATATAGTTGCCCCCTTCTTCATCATTAAACAGCTCGGTTGGACACATAGTAGTGCGGCCGGGGGATGAGGGCAGCAACCGCACGCCGGTTTCGGCAAAAAACAGGGAGTTGATCAGTTCCGTCTTCCCTCTCGAAAACTCCGCCACGAATGCCAAAGTTATGCGATCAGTTTGCAAGCCATTGAGCACATTTAAAATTGTGTTATTACTATGGGGATCGTTTAAATCGTAACGTATCCGCCATTGGTGATACATTTCGATACCCTGTATCAACTTTGCTCGCCATAGCGAGTATTCGTGCATTTGCTCTTTAAATTCCATATTACTCATGGCAAGCCTTTGGTCATCGACATGGTTTTGTAAGTAATGATCATAAAATATCAGACGATATAATTCCCGCTAATTGTAGACTATATACAAGGAACTGTTAGCTATAGCATTCTAATTTTTTGTGACCGGATTAACACGAAACGCCATAAAGACGCCGATACTCGATTATTACATCTAATTGACCCGGATCATACGTTTCAATGTAGTTAATAATATCCTCTAATGAAATAATCGATACGACAGGAATTTTAAAACATTCCATCACTTCCTGAATAGCAGAATGTCCGTTTTTAATTTGTAAAGCGCCAGTGGCCTTTTCCTGCCTATCCAGCGATATTAACACCCCAGTCGGCACCCCATTCGCGCACCGGATGATTTCCACGGATTCTTTTACTGAAGTGCCCGCAGTAATGACATCATCAACAATAACGATATTGCCCGCTAAATTCGCGCCCACCAGTTCACCGCCTTCGCCATGATCTTTGATTTCTTTCCGGTTAAAAGCGAACGGAATATCGCCGCCGGTAATCCGGGCATATGCTATCGACACCGCACACACCAACGGTATGCCTTTATAAGCTGGACCATACAGCACGTCCGGTTTTAAACCTGAGTGGATGAGAGCCTTGGCATAAAATTCACCTAGCTTGGCCAATTTCGCACCCGTATTAAATAAACCGGTATTAAAGAAATAAGGGCTTTCCCGCCCGGACTTTAATTTAAAATTACCAAATTTTAAAACATTACATTCCAGCGAATACGCAATAAATTCTTTTTTATAATCCAACATTTCTGTATTTATCTGATAGGGTATTGCCCGATTATAGCGTAATTCATGCTTATCGTTTGCTTGGGTGTGACAGCCTAAACTTCCTATTGCACCTTAACCAGCCCATAAATAGTTCAGTCCTGATACAAATTGCATATTTACCATCATTCGCTTTTGTTATGAAAGAATACAAACACCAACCGGACCCTACCTGCGAGACCTTGCCTTCAGGAATTTCTTATATTGTCGCTAATGAATCTGCCGAACGGTTTAGTTATTACGGAATGCGCGCCATCCTTGTTGTTTTCATGACGCAATATCTAACGGACAGTGCAGGCACACTCGATGTCATGTCTGAACAGGAGGCACAAGGTTATTTTCACCTCTTTGTGTCATCCGTTTATTTTATGCCGATATTGGGGGCATTGTTATCGGATGGTGCACTAGGAAAATACGCCACTATTGTCCTTTTATCCATCGTTTACTGCCTAGGCCATCTCGCCTTGGCTATCGATAATACCCGCATGGGCCTGTTGCTCGGGCAAAGCTTGATTGCCCTGGGTGCCGGCGGCATCAAACCTTGCGTCTCGGCGCATGTCGGCGACCAGTTCGGCCCACGCAATCAATATTTAATAGGGGAGGTCTTCAGTTGGTTTTATTTTGCCATCAATCTGGGAGCTTTTGCCGCCATGCTGATCGTCCCCTGGTTACTGGAACATTACGGCCCTTCTTTTGCTTTCGGTACTCCCGGTTTATTGATGTTGTCCGCTACGGTGATTTTCTGGTCAGGTCGCTTTCAGTTCATCCATATCAAGCCAGCAGGTATCGGCTTTATAAAGGAGGCTTTTAGCAGGCATGGGTTAACGACCCTTGGAAAACTGGCTTCCATTTATGTATTTATTACCGTTTTCTGGTCGCTTTTCGAACAAATCGGGTCTTCCTGGGTATTACAGGCGCAAAAGATGGATCGCATTATTCTTGGCATGGAATTGTTACCCTCCCAAATCCAGGCAGCGAATCCGTTGCTCATCATGATACTTACGCCTTTGTTTTCCTATTTTTTTTATCCGTTTATCAACAGATTTTTTGTACTTACCGATTTAAGAAAGATAGCTATCGGTCTTTCTTTATCGGTGCTTGCTTTCGCCATACCCAGCGTAATCCAGATGGAGATAGATCGCGGCTTTACACCTAACATTATTTGGCAATTACTCGCCTATTTGATACTGACTTCGGCAGAGGTTATGGTTTCCATTACCTGCCTGGAATTCTCCTACCGTCAGGCTCCAAAAACGATGAAATCGTTTGTCATGGCGATCTATTTTTTATCGATTGCATTAGGCAATCTGTTCACTAGTGCCGTTAATTTTTTCATACAAAACCCCAATGGCACGAGCAAACTTGAAGGGGCTAGTTATTTCTGGTTCTTTACCCTCGTAATGATGGTTACGACAGTATTGTATTTGTGCGCTAGCTCCCGTTTTCATAAAAACCACTATTTCCATTATGAACAAGACTGATATATCCTCTATACTGTATTTTTAGTCACTTAGCTTAAGCAACGAGGAAAACAATGAAATTTACACTGTTAATCTTGGGATTGCTTTTTTCCATTCCATTATCTGCCGGTGTTTACAAATGTACGGATGCAAATGGCAAAAAAATATATCGCGCAATCCCCTGTGCGGAAGGACAAAGTAATCTTGAATTAAATGTAAAAACGGGTAGCGCTACTGATTTAATCGCCAAAGAGCATCAAGAAGTATTGTCGCAGCAAGAACAGGAAGCAAAAGAAGCCCAAAAAAAACAAGAAGAAGATGAAAAACTGCAAAAATTAGCACAACTTAAACAAAGCTCATTGGACGAAACCGCTAAAAACCAATTCCTGATCAAAAACAATCCTGACAAGTTTTCAGCCTTTGCCATTCCTCCTTATAAATACGACGACCTGCCCCCTTTCGTTAAGACTTTTCAAAACAGGCTACCTGATATTGAGCGCTTGCGCCGTCAAGCTGCGGAAAAATCGCTGGCAACCGGCGAGTGCGGACGGGTTGAGTCGGTAGAACTCAGTGAAAAAAGCACTAAAGACGACTTGGTTATTTTAGTTGATTGCAGCTCCGCAAAAAAATTCTATCTCCCCGAAAAGGAATTAGGTAAGTAAAACCCAAGATGATTAGCCCTAAAACCATACTGATAACCGGCTGTTCCACCGGTATCGGTTATGAATGCGCTGTTGAATTGCATAAACGCGGCCATAACGTTATCGCCAGCGCAAGAAAAATGGATGATGTCTTACGCTTACAGCAAGAAGGTCTCAAGGCCGTCCAATTAGATTTAGCGGAGAGTTCCAGTGTTTGCAAAGGCTTTGACAAAGCGCTGGAATACGCAAACGGAAACATCGATGTATTATTCAACAACGGGGCGTTCGGCCAGCCGGGCGCTGTCGAAGATTTAAGCCGCGATGTCCTTAAATTCCAGTTTGAAACCAATCTATTCGGCACCCATGAGCTCACGAATTTAGTGCTACCATTAATGCGCAGACAAGGCCATGGACGGATTATCTACAACAGTTCGATTTTGGGTTTGGTCACCATGCGTTATCGCGGGGCTTATAACGCCAGTAAGTTTGCCTTGGAAGGTCTTGCCAGCACACTTAGGTTGGAACTGCACGG
>JBGAWU010000021.1:0-13242 GCA_044227425.1 Methyloglobulus sp. | reverse complement strand
CATTTCTTAAACGGACAAAGTACCCGCGCCTTAGCAAGAGCGTTTAAGCATTCTCCTAACACGATCAGCAAGCGTTTAGGCTCTGTACCAAGGTATTATGGATGGACGAGAGCTAGAAGGGTAGGGCTGCACACTTGTTGGGAATAACATAGTAAGGCGTCCGAGTGGAACGCTTTGTTAGGCGAGTATGCCAAGTTTAAATGGACAGATGGGCAGGGGTAGGCCTTTGCCCGTCCGTCCCGGCTCGCGTGAATTACTTAACCCCTACAATTTCTGGTTTACTAGAGTTGTACAACAAGTAGTGCCACCCGTTCAATATTGTGGAAACTTTATAGATATCACCCGTGGCATCTTTGAACTGAAACCCCCAACCCTTTGTGTTTTCGAAGTGAAGTATATATGACCACACTTCACCCGTGTAATCATATAAATCGCTAGATGAAATGCCAAGGTCTATAACCTGTTGATCCAAGCCATCGGAATCTGAATCAAAATCGAGAGGCCAGCTTACCCCTATCCATGAATCATCGGTTGACGTAACCTTCACTGTGTCCCCATCTGTAAAGCTGTCGAGACCGGTTTCCAAGTTTTCGGTCGTATAGCCAGCTTCTTTGGGGTAGGCGACCGCGAATTTCGCACCATTAGCGCTGGTAAATTCTTTTACAACATAGTTATCTAGGTTTACCTTGTCCTTACTGCTCATATGCTCACCCTTCTCGTTAAAAGTTTCATTGTTGAATTTATACTTGTCGGGTTCCGACTTCAACCGATCCGAAGTTTATGCCCTTTGGGGAAACGCCAACAAATGGATTGCCCGCATCACTACGGGGGATGATTAAGTTGTAGCTCCGGTGCTAATTTTCTTTGCCGGTTTTGCTTAAGGACTATTGAACGCATTCGTCCTGAACTATTGTTTTATTGCACTGGAGAAGTTCTTCTCCACACTTGCAGTCCACCAATACAAGGTTCACTCGTAGTAACATATTTGGTCGTATCAACCAGTGCAGGGTCGCACGATTGTTGGGAATAACGGTTTATACTCCCAACGATAAAAGGCTGTCCATTAAGCGTGGAATATGCGAGGGTTGACTGGGTTGTTGGGTATTGGAGAACTGCCAACGGAATTGCATAAGGATCTAATATTAATGACTTTACTTTTTTCCAAAGCTGCGCCGATGGTTTATAGGTCCCGCATCCGCCCACTACCGTAAACCCACCGTACTGCAATACGCCGCAAGGCTGAAATACATTAATTTGTATGGTATTAATAGCAAATTCAGTATTTGGTAAATCAATCCCTATATCCCCAACAACATTTCCAATAGCGCTTGGATAGATAGGGAACAGTCGTAACACTTCAGCAGCATTGACAAATCCGCTCATTGACAACAATAAGACAAGTACAATTTTCTTCATGTTTTACTCCATTGATTAATTGATTTGTAATTAAGCGTAGTTCAAATACTTTCTTTTGCAATTCATTGGGGACACATTTCAATGTCAAGGAGTATAGTGTCCTGTACTTTGTCGTAGACCAGGATACCCGCCCAAAATACGAACAGAGGGGAATGCAGCCGTTTTCGTACCTGACTAAGAAAGGACGGATTCAGGTGCGGCGATATTTTGAACTGCCGGAAGAGATACTGGTTGACCCGGAACAATTGCGCTTATGGACAAGTGAGGCAATGGCGATTGCTGATAAGTCTAAGCCCAGTACAGCAACCAAACGGCGTCCCATCACATGAGGTAGATCTTAAAAAACATGCGTCAAATATGGCTTACCGTTCTGTTGCTCTCATTGAGCAACATCTTCATGACTTTCGCGTGGTATGCGCACCTGAAGGAGTTGGGGCAGAAACCCTGGATCGTTGCCGCACTCGTGAGTTGGGGCATCGCGCTTTTTGAGTATCTATTACAAGTCCCAGCTAATCGAATAGGCTATACAGTGCTGTCAGTTGCCCATCTAAAGATTTTACAGGAAGCGATAACGCTCACAATCTTTGTGCCTTTCGCGTTGTTCTATTTGAAAGAGCCGCTCAAGCTAGATTATCTATGGGCTGGGTTTTGTATCCTCGGGGCAGTGTATTTTATCTTTCGTAGTCGGTGGTACGGTGCTTAAACCGGTGGTTTGGATTCTGTAAACCGGATTTACGGGCGGGATAATTAACATTGAAGCTTAACTGTGAATGTAGGGCTATTAATTGCCATCCGTCTAACCTATTTGGTGAGGGCAAAATAATGTAGGTGCATTGGTTTCAAGATGCCTTCTACAGTTTTTAAAAAACGTGACTTGATTGGCATTTATTTTTCCTGGTCTTGTTAAAATGTTGCAGCCTGATGATTGTTATCTTACGTTCGATTAGTAAGCGAGGAAAATCGCTGGGCAAAAAAAAGCGCATTACGACCGAGGGGGAAGTTAATGCGCTGTGCTTTCGTTCGAAAGCAGGTTTACTACGAGGAGGTAGCAGATGAAAGTGGTTTTACAACTTTCATAAATAATAAAGCATGAGTCATGCCAGCTTTATGCGTTCGTGAGTTATTTTAAAATACAATTAAAAAACAATATCTTGAGTTTTCATCTGCCTTGAATGTCTTCACAATAATAACTTGAGTAAGTCAAATATAATCAATAACTGACCAATTTTGTCAAGATTATATCAATTCTAAATCGTATTGGAATACTACGCAGAACTTTAGTAGCAAAAAAAGGTGTTGGTGTTCTGGTATTTGGCGAGTGATTCGTTGAATGAAATTGCGTCATCAAGCACCCTTTAAGCCGGAATCGGTTCCGGCTTAAAGGGTAGCGGTAGGTTGATCGATTTTAGTGTTTAACGCTGGAAACTTACATTTCCGTTGCACGACAGGTCAATGCCGAACCTGAGCCCAAGTTAGATGATGTTTGGGTCAACTCAAAGCCGTGTTGAGTTTCGTTGTAACAGCCGAAGAAACTGCTTAGAACGCCGAACACATCGCCACTAAAAATAGAAGTCCCTTTGAAACAACCCTGTGGAATGAGATTTCCTGTTGATCCTTGCGCATTTCCGGTTCCGTTGGTGAAGCTGGCAGTGAAAGAAGTAAATTGTATGATAGAACCGTTTACGAATTCGGCGCTCCCAACCGCTGCCGCATTAGTATTAAATTGAATACGCCCGACTAAAGATAGGTTTCCGCCGCTGCCATTGGTTCCTGTGCAGGAAAGGCTGTATGAAACAGGAAAAACGGGGAATGCGGACGCATCGGCGATGTAGCCCATCACTAACAAGGATGCCAATATGAGTGTTGGGACATTGTGAATTTTCATAATATTCTCCTAATGAGTCGATTGTTTATATAACTTGTTAATAGTTATATGAAAATGTAAAAATAAAGGGATCTGGCAAGTCACCTATCGCCGGTCGTAATTCAGTTTCAGGATAAAGGTTTATTAATTGCCGAAATCTGGATCGGCTTTTCATTTTATTTGCGCTATGCCGAATTTGGACGGAAACCTATCGGGATAATTCATTACAGGTAACGGTTTTTTCCATATTTGATTTACGGGTAGAAACCTCATGGTTGTTCCGCAGGTTGCATAATCTGGCGTGGAATTTCAATGATTATTTGGATTACAGCGCAGGGAAGGTCGCGGATCCGTTCACTATAGCCGTGTTATTTGGGATTTTTGTGCGACGGCGTTGTTATCGAGAAGGCCGTCAGCATAGGGGTTTTATTCCCTGGCTCGGTTTACGAAATACAACGACTGTAATCAGGTAGTGTTAGAATTCGCGCTTTTTATGATTGCCGGATTCAAATTCCACTAACCTGTTCCTTTTCCACTATGAACGATAACCAACCCGGCAAACCAAATTGGTATTTGCCTATTTTGTCCGGTTTTTTCATCGGCACCAGTTATATTCCTTTTCCGCCTTGGGCGTCTTTATTCGGTTTTATTCCATTGTGGCTGTTCTGGAGCCAGCAATCCCGGTTAAAAAACGTATTTTTGGGTGGTGTGATAACCGCTTTCGTCTTTACCTTGATCGGTTTTAATTGGGTCACTTATACGCTTCATGAGTTCGCCCACCTGTCCTGGTTTTTTTCAGGGATAGGGATGCTGATCTACGGCTTAATAGGGCATTTGTTTGTCGCCGTTGCCGGTACAGTATGGTTTCTGGGACGCGAAAAATTCCAGTGGCAAGAGCCGTTGTCGCTCTGGCTGATGGCGTTAATAACCATTTTGTGCGAAGCGAATTCGCTCACGGTATTCGACTGGAATTTCGGTTATCCCTGGTACGGGGCGAATATTCCCGTCTACCATTGGGCCGAGTTCATCGGTTTCAGCGGATTAAGCGCGGCGACTTTGCTTTGTAATCTACCGCTTTACCGCGCCTGGCAATATCGCAGGGAGCGTAAGGGTAAAGTGATTTTAGGATTGGTTGCGGCGGGTTTTGTGTTACTGAATCTCGGCGGCTTAGGTTTGAAAGCGCGTTTGCCGACACCGGACGCCAAGTTAAATGCTTTATTAATCCAAGCGAGCATCCCGAACTCCGAGAAAATGGCAGCCGAACTGGGCGAGGGTTATACCCAGGAAATCATTCGCCGCATTATGGCGTTAACGGACCGTGCCATAACCGAACATCCGGGCAGTAAAATCGATTTTGCCATGTGGCCGGAAACGGCTTTCCCGGCTTTGTTAGGGGAAGAATTCAAGGGTAACGAATTTCCTGTTTGGTTGTCCCATTTTTTGAGCGAAAGGCAATTGCCCTTAGTTACCGGCGCATTCGGTGTTGACCGGAAATCAAACCTCATCACGAATTCTTTGTTTTTGTTGGATAATCAAGGCGAAATTGTCGAGCCACATTACAGCAAAACCATCCTGCTGGCTTTCGGCGAATACATTCCATTCGCCGAGACTTTTCCGGTTATACGGAAGTTCTTGCCGGAAATAGGCCACTATGCGCGCGGTCCCGGGCCGACCATGCTGTTTGACTGGAAGGGTTTTAAAATGGGCCCGCAAATTTGTTACGAAAGCCTGTTTCCAAAGTTTTCCAGGGATTTAGCTAATCTGGGCGCACAATTTATCGTTAACGCGACTAACGATTCCTGGTACGGCACTTGGCAAGAGCCTTATCAACACATGTATATGACATTGGCGCGTGGCGTTGAATTCCGCCGGCCGATACTGCGCGTGACCAATACCGGGATTTCAACGGTTTCGCTGGCGTCGGGCGAAGTGCTGGAGCAATCGCCCATGCATCAAACATGGTCAGGTCTTTATGAGGTGCCTTATCGGAAAAATCCAACGCCTACTTTTTATCAAAATTGGTTTTGGTTAGTTCCCTGTTTACTCTGGGGTAGCTTGGTTTTACTATGGGTGGTCGGGATTTACAAAAAACCGAGAACCCATTAAAACTGAGCGGGAGTGCAATCATGAAACCATACGTTGTCCAGGAAAAAAAATATCTAGACATTCTGAATCCATCCGGAGCAGTGGCGCTTAACGAAGACCTGTTCGTAGTCGCCGATGATGAAGACAATATTTTGCGCATTTATGACAAACACATCACTGATAAACCGTTGCAGGCTATCGCATTGAGTTCTGTGTTTAAAGGTGTGATTGCGGATGACGAAGATTTGGAAATCGATATTGAAAGCGCTGCCGAAATCGGCGAGACGGTGTTCTGGATTGGTTCGCATTCTACCAGTAGAAAAGGCGAGTATCGCCCCGCAAGACACCGCTTGTTCGCCGTTAAAATCAAACTGGGAGCCAAAGACAAGTTTACCGTCAGTCCGGTTGGCGATATTTACACAACCTTGGTTGACGACCTGCGGAAAGACGCCCGTTTTGACGCTTATCATTTCGGCAAAGCTGAAAAAACACAGGCAAAAGCAATTCACGGTTTGAGTATCGAAGGACTGGCAGCCACTGCCGATAACGGGTTGTTGATCGGTTTTAGAAATCCTTTAAGCGGCGGTGAAATCAAGAAAGGCCGCCTGGAAAATGGTAAAGCGTTATTGGTTGAATTGAAAAATCCATTGGAAGTGGTCCATGGCTTGGAAGCCAGGTTTGCCGATCCTATCGAACTGGATTTGGACGGCTTTGGTATCCGTGAAATTTCCCGGTACAAGAAGAATAAATACCTTATCGTTGCTGGACCCTATCATGACAATATACCTGATAAAGATCATGAGAAAGAAGAGGGCAGGCTTTATAAATGGTCTATGAAGACGGGAAAACTCAATGCCCTAAAAAAAATCAACCTTGCGGGTTTCAATATTGAAGCCGCAATATTTTATCCAGACGAAGATGATCTCGTTCAATTATTAAGTGACGACGGTTCTTTAGAAGAGGCAACCGGATTTCGCAGTATTTCGATCAAATTATAAATTGCTGAATGGATAAGCTGTAATTGGGGCTTATGCAAGGAATGTCTGGCGAATAGCCGGTTAAGACCTGCTTTTAGCCATATGCTTGCAGCAAATGCGCGATATCGATGGATGATAGTAAATGTCGAATTTTTCGGCTCAGCCGAATAGCGCAACCAAGGTAATGTAAACATCATACGGTATTTCTTCTTAATCGGTTTGCTGCTTCCTGCTTTAGCCATCGGTGAAACCTCCTTCTATACTGTAACTATCAAAAACAGCAGGAAGATTTTGGGTTATAAACCAAGCACAAACGAATAATCCATAAATAACTTCAATAAATAATTAAGGATACCTAATGTCACAAGTAAAACGGGTCATTGCCTCCACGATGGTAGGTAATGGTTTGGAATGGTATGACTATGCGCTGTACGGCACATTCACCGCCCTCATTAGCAAGCATTTTTTCCCGGCTGGGGACGATGCGGTCGCGCTCATCGCAACATTCGGTATCTTTGCCGTCGGTTTTTTGATGCGGCCTTTGGGCGCCATGTTTTTCGGGTATATCGGCGATAAATATGGCCGTAAAAACGCGCTTGCACTCTCGATATTACTGATGGCGTTTCCGACTGCCTGTATCGGGTTATTGCCGACTTATCTGGAAATAGGGATTTGGGCGCCTATCCTGTTAACCGTTATCCGCTTGGTCCAAGGTGTTGCCGTAGGCGGCGAGTTCGGCGGATCGATTGTCTATTTGGTGGAACACGCCTAGTCGAAAAATAAAAATCAGATGGGAAGCCTGTCGATGATGAGTATGCTGGTCGGATTGCTTAGCGGGGCAGGGATTGCCTCCGGTTTAGCGCATGTACTGCCGGAAGCGGATTTCGATATCTGGGGCTGGCGGATTCCATTTATCTTGGGCTTCTTTATTGGGATTATCGGGTTGTATATCCGGGCAAAACTTGATGAAAGCCCGGTATTTATTGAGGCGAAAGAAGCCGGCCATACATCGGATGCGCCGGTTAAAGACGCGCTGCGGCAGAACCACAAGGAAATTTTGCTCGGGATTGGTATTTACCTTGCCGTGACGATTCCGTTCTATATCCAAACGGTATTCATGCCCAGCTTTATGGTCAAATTTTTAAAATTCAGCACCTCGGATTCGTTGCTGATTTTTACGCTCAGCTTGGCGACTATGTTGATTGTCGCGCCCATTTCCGCGTGGTTAAGCGACAACAAAGACCGTGAAGTCGTACTCAAGGTAATTTTGATACTGTATGTGGCGTTCGCTGTGCCTTACGTCTATCTGCTGGAAATGAAAACGTTTACCTTTGTGTTGCTATCGCAAATAACATTTTCCGCAATTTTAGGGGCTTACATTGCGCCGATTCCTACACTGGTGGTTGAAATATTTCCGACCAAGACGCGTTACACCGGCATGTCCCTTGCTTGCAACCTTGCCGCAGCCATATTCGGTGGAACGGCCCCGATTCTGGTCACTAAGATGGTTACCTTGATGGGTTCCAATTCACCGATTTCGTTTTATATCATGGTTGCCGCGTTTGCCTCATTTTTCTGCATTGCCTCCGTAAGAATCCGTCGTCGCCGGGACTTATTGCACTTGGTCTCGTAGACGTTAACTGCTTATTATTTTCGGAAGCGGATAAGATTTACGCTAGAATGAACAAAGCGATAGAAGGTTGGCAGATAATTGTAATTAGCTCTCAAACTTAAGGGTGGACAGTGATGAAAAGACAACTGCAGCAAATGCTGCTTATAACATTATTCCTGTGGTATGCCACGGATAGCTGGGGCGAGGGGATGATCTATAAATGCAAGGATCAAGAGGGCGCTTATATCTATCAAAAATCAGCGTGTAACGGCAATGCCGATACCGTGAGTTCTTGGACGCCAAAAAAATCGTCAGCGATTATTGAAGAAGATCCGGCTAAAAAAGATAACAAAAAAGCAGAACCGGTTATCCTGAAAATCAAACAAGCTCCCAACGGTCACTATGCCGCCGAAGGCAGCATTAACGATAAAACCATCAATTTCGTCGTCGATACCGGCGCATCGTTTGTCTCTTTGCCGGAAAATTTAGCCCATGGCGCGCTTATCTATTGCGATAACAAAGTGCAGATTGATACCGCTAACGGTACTGTAGATTCCTGTACGGCAAAAATTAAAACGCTGAAGTTCGGGCCTTTTATTATGCAGGATGTTGTTGCGGTGATTCAGCCAAACTTGGGGCAACCTTTATTAGGCATGAACGTTTTGCAAATGTTTAAGATTGAACAAAACAGCGGTGAAATGCAGATCTCGGTCATCGAAAAACCAAAAGCTGAAGCTAATTGAGTTTTTAAAATATCACGAAAATACGGGGCTATTCTCGTCAAAATTTAGGGCGCATCTTTTCGGATAGCGATTTAAACGGTTCTTTATTAAAGTAATTCGTTGATTGGCCAACGTGGTCTTGCAACGATTTCCAGGTTTTCACATTCCCCTCGAAGTAAACGCTGGCATCCCGCATAAGCGATCATCGCCCCGTTATCTGTACAAAACTCAGGTCTTGGGAAATAAATTTGGCGCTTTTCGGTGGTCGCCATCTCTGTTAAGCAGTTGCGGATATAGCGGTTGGCACTTACCCCGCCAGCAACGACCAGGTTTTTAACTTCGGATTTTTTGAGGGCGCGTTTGCATTTGATGCTGAGCGTTTCTGCAACCGCTTGTTGAAATGCGAAGGCAATATCGGCTTTATCCTGATCGGTTTTTGCGCTTTCGTTAAACGTGTTAAGGGCAAAGGTTTTAAGTCCGCTAAAACTGAACGCCAATCCAGGCCGGTCGGTCATAGGGCGGGGAAATTTAAAGCGGGGTTTGCCTTGTTGTGCAATTTCAGCCAAAAGCGGTCCGCCTGGATAGCCTAAGCCCAACATTTTGGCGGTTTTGTCAAAAGCTTCGCCGGCAGCATCGTCCAGCGATTCGCCTAACAACCGATAATTGCCGATTTCTTCGACCTGTACCAATAAGGTATGTCCACCTGAGATGAGTAGTGCAATAAACGGAAATTCCGGCGGGTTGTCTTCCAGCATGGGGGCGAGCAAATGGCCTTCCATGTGATGGATGCCGACAGCTGGGATCTGCCATGCCCAAGCAATGCTTCTGGCGGTAGTCGCGCCTACGAGGAGTGCGCCCATTAGCCCTGGGCCTGCCGTATAGGCAATGCCGTTGATGTCGTTTTTTTGCAGGTTGCTTTCTGCCAGTGTTTGCTTGATCAGCGGTACCAATTTGCGGATATGGTCGCGCGACGCCAGTTCCGGTACGACGCCGCCATAGTCGGCATGAATTTCGATTTGGCTGTATAGCTGGTGGCTTAATAAGCCTTTTTGGGAGTGATAAATGGCGACGCCGGTTTCATCACATGAGGTTTCAATCCCTAAAACATACATTGAATTTTTTGAAAAAAGTAAAACTAGGGTTATAATCGGCGGTTCTTTTTATAACGTTGGTTAAAGTAAGCCGACGTCAATGACTTTAACCAGATACTAACATAATTGGGAAGATATGCCTTCAGTTAAACTTAAAGAAAACGAACCCTTCGATATCGCCATTCGTCGTTTCAAACGCGCTTGTGAAAAGGCTGGCGTGTTGGCGGAAGTCCGTCGTCGCGAATTTTACGAAAAGCCAACTTCAGAGCGTAAACGTAAAGGCGCTGCTGCCGTAAAGCGTCACTTAAAAAAACTGGCGCGTGAGCGTTATGCATTGAAAAACCTTCGTCGCGGACGTCCAGCAATTTAAGAAAAAATTATGTCGGATTCGCTAATAGGCCGTATCAAGGACGATATGAAAGCCTCCATGAAAGGAGGTGATAAGGCTAGGCTTGCCGTTATTCGATTAATTCTTGCCGCGATCAAGCAAGTTGAGGTCGATGAGCGCATTACGCTGGACGATGTCCGCACCTTGCAAGTCTTGGACAAAATGCTCAAGCAACGCCGTGAATCTATCAGGCAGTTTTCCGATGCAGGCAGGCAAGATTTGGTTGACATTGAAGAAGCGGAAGTGGTGGTTATACAGGATTTCATGCCGCAACCACTGAGCGAAGCTGAAATTGATGGCATGGTAAAGTCGGCGGTTATCGAATCGGGCGCCGAATCCGTTAAGGATATGGGTAAGGTAATGGGGTTGCTGAAAGGAAAAATGCAAGGACGCGCCGATATGTCGGTCGTTAGCGCCAAAATTAAGGCTGCCTTACCTCAATAAGTTGTTTTTCCGGGCTTAAATTTGACCGGTAGAATCCCTCGTTATTTTATCGATGATCTGCTCGCCAGAGTCGATATTGTCGATTTAATTGACAAGCACGTTCCTCTCAAGAAGGCGGGCGCAAATTATGTCGCCCGATGCCCTTTTCATTCAGAAAAAACCCCCAGTTTTTCGGTAAACCGCAATAAACAGTTCTTTCACTGCTTCGGTTGCGGCGCAAGCGGTAATGCTATCGGCTTTTTGATGGATTTCAATCATTTGGATTTCATCGAGGCGGTTGAAGATCTTGCGACCTTTGCCGGTTTGGAAGTGCCTAGGGAGGCCGCATCTGTTCAATTAACGCAGCCTAAAAATGAAAATGTTACTGACATCTATCTGTTTCTTGAAGATGTAGCTGCGCTTTATGTCCAGTATCTAAGAAGCAGCGAAGAAGGGAAGCAAGCCGTTAGCTATCTTAGGTCAAGAGGTGTTGACGACCGGTTGGCTAAAGACTTTATGCTAGGTTATGCGCCTGAGGAATGGCGGTTTTTATCAAATCGTTTTGGTCGGGACTTATTGCTTGGCGCAGGAATGGCGGTTGATAAAGATGGCAAGAATTATGACCGTTTTCGTGGTCGTATTATGTTCCCGATCCGGGATAAGCGTGGACGAGTTGTTGGTTTCGGCGGACGGGTGCTTGATGATGGCTTGCCCAAGTATTTAAATTCGCCCGAAACCTCGGTTTTCCATAAAAGCAAGGAAGTTTACGGTCTTTATGAGCTGCTTCGAGAGGATTCGAAACCTAAAAAAATTCTCGTGGTTGAAGGTTACTTGGATGTAATTGCCTTGGCTGGGCATGGCATTCATTTTGCTGTGGCGACATTGGGAACAGCTACGTCGCAAGCACATCTCGATTTGCTGTTCCGTTTTTCTTCCGAACTGATATTTTGTTTCGATGGCGACAATGCGGGTCGTGAAGCCGCATGGCGGGCAATGGAGCCTGCGTTCGGGTCGTTAAAAGATGGGAGGCAAGTGCGAATTTTGGTATTGCCTCCAAATCACGATCCTGATTCCCTGGTTCGCGAGGAAGGGGCGGAAAATTTTGAAAAACGCATCATGCGATCGCAGGCATTGTCGGACTATTTTTTTAATGCTTTATCGGATGGGCTTAAGCTGGATGAAATGGAAGGTCGTTCACAATTAGCCGCAAAAGCTAAACCTTATCTGGATAAGCTGACATTAGGTGTTTTTAGGGACATGATGTTTGCTAAATTGGAGCAATTAACTGGTGCTAAGTTGGATGTTTCCGCCATTTCAACTAGACTTAGCCCAAATAAAGACGCTAAAAGCTCGCTACGCCATGGACTTCAATCAAAACCTAGAAGGGCGCTGGCTTTGTTGGTACAGTTTCCTCATCTCATTGGGCTTGCCGAAAAGAGCGAAATAAAGTGGGATGGTCTTGATGTTCCTGGTATTCAAGTGTTCAGGGAAATATATGAGGCTGTATTAAAAAGCAAGCCGACCAATACTGCCATGTTGTTGGAGCAATTTCGTGGTCACCCGTTAGAAAAAACCGTTAAAGAATTGGCTTCTTTAAAATTGTTTGAAGCAGATCAAGTGATCGAAGAAAGCGGGGTAGAAGCGGAATTCCATTCGGCGCTGGATTATCTTTTGTCGAAAGCATGGGCAGATAGTTACAACAAATTGATAGCAAAAGGGAAGTATTTAGACCAAGCAGAGAAAGAATTGCTTCGAAAACTCTTTTCCTTAAAACAAGGCGGTGTTTTTTGATAAAAAATATAGTATAATTTTCTGTTAATTTAGACGGGTTGTTAATTTAAGAGTGGTGTAGGTATAGTATGAATGATCAGCAGTCTCAACTTAGACAATTGATAGCTAAGGGAAAAGTACAAGGATACCTGACTTATGCTGAGGTGAACGACCATTTGCCTAGCGATATTGCCGATCCCGAACAGATTGAAGAGTTTATCGGGACTATTAATGACTTGGGCATCCAAGTATACGAAACTGCCCCTGATGACGATTCATTAATTACGGATTCAGCCACGGTTACTGCCGATGATGAAGATGCGGAAGAAGTCGCGGCTTTAGCATCGGTGGATAGCGAGTTTGGCCGTACGACTGACCCCGTCCGTATGTACATGCGCGAAATGGGTTCAGTAGAGCTGTTGACTAGGGCAGACGAATTAAAGATTGCCAAACGTATTGAAGAAGGCCATCAGCAACTTGTAAAAGCGATTTCGCGGTCTTATGTGGTTGTACAGGATGTGTTGCATTCATTCGATTCAATTTCAGAAGAAGAAAGCGGCATCCGTTTGACAGACCTGATTTCCGGGTTTGCCGATTTGAGTGAGCCCGAAGACTTGCTAGCCAGCCAAGCAGTGAATGAAGCGGTGGATGTTGCAAGCCCAGAAGATGATTTAAAAGGGCTGAGCTATGACGAGGTTAAAGAAAAGATTGATTTATTAAGGGAGCAACTTCAGGTTGCTTCCGAAACAATCGAAAAATTCGGTTATTCCAGCAGGGAAACTGAGAATGTTTTCGGAAATTTGGCCGACCTGTTTATGGAATTTAAGTGGACGCCGCAATACTTAAAAAAATTGTCGGCAATTATTCCAGATGGGGTAGCCGCAGTCCGGGAGC
>JBGAWU010000219.1:4740-4968 GCA_044227425.1 Methyloglobulus sp. | reverse complement strand
CACATAATGCGGCATGGTAATCATCGAAATGCTTTTTAAGTGCCTCCGGGTTGACCTGCCCGTTTTCTGCGAGAAGTGACTACATGACGCAGACTAAAATCAGCTTAGAAAACTCATGGTCGCCTTGGTCGGGTGTTAAGCCATGATCTAACAATACCTCTATTATTTTTCCGGTCGCTGAAATCATTACTGCGTCTAAGTCTATCGTTTTCATTTAGTTTCCCTTTT
>JBGAWU010000219.1:0-4730 GCA_044227425.1 Methyloglobulus sp. | reverse complement strand
CTGGTTGGTAAAAATCAATTAATTTGTTATTGTTTCCATAAATAAAACAATAACCATAACTATGGGATTTTTGCATTTCATTTTGTTTCTGCAGCAAAAATTCAGCTAGGGCGACGCGAAACGGCTAAGTGGTCTTGGAGATTTGACACCCCCTACCCGTCTGTTCGTTTGCATAAAGACACTGACTTGCTGACAAACAAAACAAGTTGACCGATTGAGTCAGATAGGAATGTCATCGTTAAAGTCATAGTCTTGATCGTCATGTTGAGTTTGTGTGCTTGGCTTTGGCTTATCGGTTCCCCTGAGCTTCTTTACTTCATAAGCCGTTAAACAATTGCTAACGGTTATATTCAATCCGGTTTTTTGATAGCCTTCGTTATCGATCCAGTATGACAACTTAAGCGAACCGACCACCGATAACGGATCGTCCTTGCCAAGCCTCGCTATCTTTTCCGCATGTTCGCCAAAAGCAATATCCGAACAAAGCAGAGTTTCATCGGAATCCTGTTGATTAACCCGCAATATGACATTACAGTAAGGAATTCCGTTCCGGCTAAGCTTTAGCGGTTGAGGGTCTTTGATGAGTTTCCCAAAGATAAGCGCATCAATCATGCTGTACCCTCACTACAATTAACCGAACAACCAAGCCTTTTACTGGTTACACTGGCGTTAGCTGATTTATCTGACTTGACTTGATATTTTGTGTAGCTACAATAAACACAATGAAAATCATCTATGATCCTGCCAAGCGAGCCAAGACACTTAAAGATCGCGGCATTGATTTCGAGGAAGCCAGCGAAGTATTTGCCGGGGCTGCGATGGATTTTCAGGATACCCGACAGGACTACGGCGAAACCCGGATCATTACTTTCGGCTTTCTGGATAACCGAATGGTGGTAATCGTTTGGACGCAACGTGGTGAAACCCGCCACATTATTTCGATGAGAAAAGCCAATGAGCGAGAAATTAAAAAATACACAAAGGGATTGGAGCAAGTTTGATGCCCATGTCATCACCCAAGAGGAATACGACGAAATCCCGGAACTAACCGATGAGTTTTTCGATAAAGCCACCTTCCATATTGGCGGACAAACGGTATCGAAAGCAGAGTTTGCCGAAGCCGCACAAAAACAAACCCAACGTGGACGCCCTAAATCCGACAACAACAAGGTTTTACTGTCGGTTAGGTACAGCCCGGAAGTAGTCGAATATTTCAGGTCAACCGGTGAAGGCTGGCAAACCCGAATGGATGAGGCGCTTAAAGAATGGGTCAAAGACCATGCGGCTTGATTGAAGATAACTACGCAACAGTCACTCGTAATAGTAGAGTTCTTACGTACTCTACTATATACGCAGCATATAGGAAGGCTAGGAATATCTCTGATTTTAAATGGTTTTTTGAGTTACTACACAGCTTTAGGAACGCCAGGAACGGAAACGCAAAAACCGCTGCAAGCCACGACACTTAAGGTGTAAGAATTTCTAGAGGAATTGGGGTTTTAATGATAGTGTAGAAAAATCATATCAGTGTATTCTCAAAACTCCCATGATAATCCTCCGAACTCAACACAGTATCATATAACCCGATGTCTTCACCTTCGTGCCTATTGATACCAATATATTCCAAACTGGCATCTTCGTAGCGTTTAAATTTATAGACGGCATCATTCATCAATGCGCTATTAAAAACACCAAGACTTACCAGTAATTCAAAATCCTTTACGGTTAAGCCCGTTACTTTTTTGAATAAGCCGGGTTCAAGTTGGGTGATGACATCCCTAAGGCTTCTTTCCCGATAATCAGTCAGATACATAAACACGGGGATGCGGGTCGCAAACTTGATCAGTTTTTCTTGAATTTGTTTACGCAGGTTCTTGTATTCTTTTTCCTGTTCGGTCAGTTCTTTTTTCTCTTTTTCACTTAAATCCTTATCGTTGGCCTCTTTCTTGGCCTTTTTGACCGCTTCCGATTTATTTATGATGGTTTCAATGTCTTGGTTAAGGGTACGAAAACCTTCAATGCTCATCAAAGCTGCCATGGCTTCCGGGCTGTTCATCAAGCGTTGCAAGGTATTGTTGTCGGCATTGACGAGCAAGGCACTTTCCCAGCGTCTCGCCAGTAAAGTCGCTGTCGTGCCGCTCATGGCGATATCCAAAATTCCGGCAGCATCGATTTGTTTCATGGAACTGCCGTCATAGGCAAGGACGGGCAAAAAATGGATGAATTCTTCCACTTTCTTTTCAGGATTATCGTCATTCACATTTAAGCGGCAACTGTAATCGGCGATTTGCCGTAATGCCCGATCTGGGGCAAAATCGAAAACGTAACACTCCTGCTTGATAATTTCTTCTTGGTTTGGGTTTAAGTTATCTGGGTTTTTTATTGTCCAAGGTGTTTGCACCCGGAAAGCCGCTTGAAAATAAGTCTCAGGGCTTGATGAATTCCGCAGCATAAAAATACCCGTCCACGGCTTGACGGAAACCCCGGTCGTCAATTTCCCGCACGACAAGGTGATAGTTTTTGAATGGAGCGGATTCTCCATCGCTCGTTTAACGGGGTTGAGCGCCTCCGCGCCAATACCGGCACTTGTACTAGCTGCCACCACAACTTCATAATCGTGATAAAACTTGTTTTGCCGTTGCCCCAACAGGTTTTTCATGGCGAAACAGGATGCCACGCTCGGTAAAAACCAAAACGTATGTAAGAAAACATTTAGCAAAGGGGCGTGTGAAAAGGGTAACGGTGGCTTTTTCGCACCCAATTTCAAATTATCAATGGAGGTTTCAGAAAACGAACCCCGGATTAAATCCAGCCATTTTTGCACTTCATTTTCGTATTTGAATTTTGCAGTTGTGCCATTGCCTTCCGCAGAAAAGAACACATTTAAGTCGAACTCGCTAAATTCGCCTTTCATGGCAATTTCCCGGATGGAATCCGGTAACTGGTAGGTCAACATCACCATGCGCGGCAATGACGCATAGGGGTTATTCTCACCCTGCCAATTCTCCTTTGCACGTTGTTCATCGGAATAAGTCCAGTTATAGATTTGTTCTTCGATAAACTCGCCTGATGCTATCGCCCTGAACGGCGTACCGGACAAATATAGGTACGCATGGGTGGTTATCGGCATGATGCTTTCGTCAAAATAATCCAAACCTTCACCTTCTGCGAATTGCAACTCCCGCTTGTCTTCCGCATCGAACAAATCCTTGGCATTTTCCCGCCACGCGCCGTAGTGGTATTCGTCCAGCACCACACAATCCCAATTGGTGGTGTGTACCCATTCGTTTTTAGTTTTAATACCGCCCGTGCTTTTGTTTTTGCCCAAATAATCCTGAAAAGAACCGAAACATACAATCGGCCTGCTTTTATCCGCTCTTTCAAAAGTCAATTCACTATCAGGGGAAATAAATTGCCAACCAGTAAAATCAAGATGGGTTCGTAAATCCTCTTCCCATGCACTTTGTACGGCAGGCTTGAAGGTCAGCACCAACACTTTTTTCCAACCTAGCTTTTTTGCCAATTGATAAGTCGCAAAGGTTTTGCCGAAACGCATCTTGGCGTTCCACAGAAAGTGGGGCGTTTGTTTGGGGTTTTCCTTTTTAAAGCTGTTGAAATAGCCAATCGCCTTGTCCACCGCTTCAGCTTGTTCTGGACGCATACCGAAACTCAGCGAACGGTTCTCTTCATTTATTTCACCACTCTTGACGGCAAGGGTCGCCGCCTTAACTTGCTCAACTGTGCAGCGAAACCATTCGCCTTCTGGATTGCCAATGCCTTGTTTTCTTAAGTATCGGTGAACGTCACGGTCAGTAAATGCGCCGCCATCGTTCCGCATGGCGGATTCTTCCAGAACAATCCGGTAAGGCAATTCCCCTGGCCTGAGCGTGGGATATTGTTGGGCGACCCGCTTCTGTACATCATTGTTGGTAAAGCCTACTTTTAGTAACCCTGAGTACTGAGGGTGCGTATCTTCATAGGCATATATGGTCGGATTGGCTTCAGGCCGTGAAGGAAAAAATTCTTTATTGCTCATCTTCACCGTCATTACTTGTCAATCCAGTTAACTTGATTTTAGAATCAATAAACCCCCATTCACTTTCGCTGATTCCCCACTTAGCCACTAGCATTTCGTCAGTATATTCACCTTCATATTTTCCAAAATCTGGAACAAAGAAAAACTTTTGTTTAGTGACGCGTTGAGAAACAACGGTTTGAAGCAATAAAAATCTTACGGTTTTTGTAAACAAGTATGATTTGAATGATATAACTTCTTCTTTTGTAGAAAAAGCGCAGGCAACTAACCAAGACTCGGTACAACATTCGCCAGGTTTGGCAACAATGGTGTTTCCATCGTAATAAAACCCGATTGGTTTTGAAAAATCAGTTTGACCTGCAATTGGAGCGGGTGGAATTAACAGTTTCCATTTATCAAGAAAACCACTTTCGTTATTTACGTCAGATTCCTTGGCATACTTCAGGCCAATTTTTTGTGTAAACCAGCAAGGTAAGCCATTATTTTGGGGCTTATAGTTTGTCGGCAATCCAAATGGTTTCCTAGATGAAATAGTATCACTGAGCCTTCTAACACCATCATCTTCCTTTTCAAAGACTTTACGTATGATAGGTACTGCCTGACTTTGCCTTATAAAAGTTGAAAACTCATTAAGCGCTCTCAAGGAAGTGATTCGATTTCCATTATGTTCATTCGTTACTTCACAAAGCCCTTC
>JBGAWU010000218.1:0-4988 GCA_044227425.1 Methyloglobulus sp. | reverse complement strand
ACCGAAGTATTGGCAAAAAAGCTAGAAACGATTTACGAACTTTTCGAAATGCTGGCCGATGAACAGAAACATCGGCATTCGTCTATTTTGGAATGGATAATTATCGGTCTGATCGCTTTTGATATCGCGATGACTATAGTCGATAAAGTGCTTTGACCTAAAGTTATCGATGCTAAGTTATCAACATGCTTACCATGCAGGCAATTTTGCCGACGTGCTTAAACACCTCGTCCTGATTCGGGTACTGAATTACCTGAAGCAAAAAAATAAGCCATTATGTTATATCGATACCCATGCCGGTTCCGGCGATTACCGGTTTGAAAGTAATGAATCCCAGAAAACCAAAGAATTTCAGGGCGGTATCGGAAAACTATGGGGCAGGCACGATTTGCCTGTCGGTGTTGCCGAATATATCAAGGTTATTGAACACTTTAATGGTGCGGGGTCGTTAAGCCGTTATCCGGGTTCTCCTTTAATAGCACGCCAACTGTTAGATGCTAAAGACCGCCAATTTCTATACGAGCTGCATCCCACCGAATTCAGGCAGTTGAACGTAACTCTCGGCGATAGGCGAATCAAAAAATTTCGGACAGACGGATTAAAAGAAAGCTTGGGGTTACTGCCACCTATCGAACATCGCGGATTAATATTAGTCGATCCATCTTATGAACTTGATAGCGACTATCAAACCGTGGTGGAGTGTTTAAAGCAAATGTATAGGCGGTTTGCGACAGGTTGTTATTTACTTTGGTATCCGGTCGTTGAACGAAAACGTAGCCGCTTCTTGGAACGCACCCTTCAAACCAGCGGGATTAAAAATATTCACGTTTACGAACTGGGCGTCCAGCCCGATAACGAAGCATTTGGCATGACTGCCAGCGGCATGATCGTAATCAATCCGCCTTGGACATTGTACAAGGATATGCAGGAAGCATTGCCTTGGCTGGCGGAAACACTAGGGGAAGACCGGCAAGGCCATTACCGGATTGAACAGTTAGTTGCTGAATAATATCGCTCCAAGCCGTGTTTCTGATGGAATTAAAATACGCGGGTTTTCTTTTATGGTTATGTGTATTCAAGGCTTGAGATATACTGCGATATGCCTAACTACAATCAGTTACCGTGTTCGGTAAGCGCGACTAGCAGGATGCTAACGCCTAGCAATATGATCAGCCACCCGGTTGAAATCCCTGATTAGATGGTCGTCAAGGCAAAAATGAGCAGCAAAGTCAATCCGGTAATTTCAAGTCTTAGCTTATTGATGGCATTGGCTAATTCCCTTGATATGTTGATGTCCCAGTACTTGCACTGGCTAAAGCCAGTGCAAGTACTTACCACAGCAAGTACTTTTATTTCGTGGTCTTATTCATCATGTTGGTCTTGATGTCCCCCAAGTCGGACTTAATTTCTTTCAAATCCGTCTTTGCGCTTTGCTCAGCGAGTTTCCATGAAGCTTTCAGTTTTTGCCAGAAAGTGGCTTGAGGCGCTTTGGTGCACTCGTCAATGACCATTGGGATCACTTGTTCCGTGCCTTCGATGTTTAGCACTTTGTTTTTATGGTTCTTGCCCATTTTGCCATGGGCGCTCGCCCAATAAACGGCTTTCGGTTTGAATTGCTCATCAATAGAAAGAAACTCTTCGCATGTCCATTTATCAACCGCAGTATTGGGCGCGGCGGCTGCCGGGGTTGCTGCAGAAGTTGTGGTCTCCGCGGCAGCAAGAACAGATACAGGTACAGATAGGATGGTAATTAAGGTAATGGCTGACGTTTTCATGATATTTCTCCTTTGTAGGGGGTACTGAATTGATTCAACGATTGATTGCGCTAAGGTTGAAATATGGGCACAGCTTTAGCTAACCAAGCTGGTTTATAAATTTTAAAAGCTTTTTTATGGATTCAGGATTTTATTATGATTTATTCCTCCTCTTCTAGCTTAAAGTAAACACAGTAGGCGAGTTTACAAGAAACATTCCTATAATAATTAACGTCAGTTCTTTTTGTAATAATTGAAAATGGATGTTAACTGTTGACATTCCACCCATTTTCAACAGACGAGGTTGCAATAATCAAAAACACCGTCAGCAGAATTGGCCACAGATAAGGCGCCAAAATGGCCAATGCAACAAAACCTAGCAATATTCCGCCCACCACGAAAAAACCAATCTCAAGGAAGGCTGGCAAGATAAATACGGTAGCTAGCATAACTGCACTACGGGTATGGATAAATCGTCGGCAAAACTTTTAATGCCAACCGCCCCCAAGCGATTTATATAGGTCGACCATGGCAATCAGTTGTTTCTGTTTAGTCTCAATTAATTCTTTTTTCGCATCCAATGATTCCCGTTGCGTTAAGAGTACGTCCAGGTAATCGGTGCGGGCAGCCAAAAACAACTGGTTGGCCACATCTATGGATTGGATGAGGGCATCCACCTGCGTTTTCTTTTGCTGATAATTCTTATCCAGGTTGTCGATATTGGAAAGCTGGTTGGCGACTTCCGTATAGGCGTTGATAATGCTTTGCTCATACTCATAAGCGGCCTGGATTTGCTTGGCATTGGCGTTTTTGTATTCGGCGATAATAGCGTTCTTGTTGACCAGTGGTGCAACCATTTCTCCGGCGATCATCGCCGCCAATGACTCCGGCGTATTGACCAGATATTTTAGGGCGAACGCATCAAAGCCGATTCCAGCTTTGATACCGAAGGATGGATAGAAATTGGCCTTTGCGACCTTGATATTTAAATCAGCCGCTGCCAATTCTAACTCTGCTTTCCGGATGTCGGGCCGATTTTCCAGCAATTGGGATGGAATGCCGGCCTGCAACACTTTAGGTTTTCTGTCCATAAAACCGGTTGCCGTCCGCTTTATCGGTTGTGGCGTACGTCCCAGCAAAAAGTTGATGCGGTTTTCAGTCACCGTGATCTGCTGCTTGATTTCATAACGTTTGCTTTGGTTTTTCGCCACTTCCGCTTCGTAGCGCTTGACCGCCAGGGCATTCGTCCGGGCATAAAATTGCAATTGCCTGACCATTTCCAGGCCGTTATCCAAAATGGTGACATATTGCTCAATGTTCTCAAGCTGGTTGTCCAGAGCAATGAGTTCGTAATAAGAGTGCGCCACTTCAGAGACAAGATTGGTCAATAAAAAATTTCTGCCTTCAACGGAAGCCATATATTCGAAAACGGCGACCTGCTTGGCATTCTGCAGCTTTTTCCAGATGTCCACCTCCCACGTCGAAAATAGCCCAAACTGAAAATCGCCCAAGAACGCTGGAAAAGCTTGGCCTTTTTTGATGTCGAGATTGTCTTCAACTGCCCCTAAGCGGGTGAATTGACCGGTCTTTTCTCCACTTGCACCCGCGCCTATATTCACAGAAGGCAGATATGCGCCTCGGCGCGCTTGAATCTCATTTTGCGCTACGCTGATGCGCTGCATCATGATATTCACTTCTTTATTGTTGGCAACCGCCGTGCGGACCAGGCTTGTTAAGTTTTGATCGTCAAAAAAGTCCGACCAATTGATCTTGGCTGTATTGCTTTGTTCCGATACGCCTTGTCTGAAGCTTGCCGGAAGCGTGGTTTCAGCCTTTTTGGTGGTCATGGTGGGAATGCCGCAGGCTTGCAGCATCAGCGCCAACATGGCGATAGTTACCAGCCGAAATGGTTTATTCTTTAATGTCATCGGTGCCGTAATGATAGGATTCGGTTAATGGGCTTTGCTCTTCGTCTTTGATTAAGGTTTTGCCTTCCGCCAACTTAGCGAAGATGTAGTAAAGCCCGGGAATTAGGATGACGCCGAATACGGTGCCGAACAGCATCCCGCCCAAGGCGGAAGTGCCTATCGTCCGGTTGCCGACCGCCCCCGCCCCATGCGCTATTGCCAAGGGAATCAATCCGGCAATAAAGGCAAAGGAGGTCATTAATATAGGTCGGAAACGTGCCTTGGCGCCTTCAATCGCCGCCTCTCGGACCGACATACCCTGCTCGTGTTTTTGCACCGCAAATTCCACAATCAAGACAGCGTTTTTGCCGAGCAAGCCGATCAACATCACCAACCCGATTTGGGAATAAACGTCGTTGGCAAGCCCCGTTTCCTTGAGCAACAGGAACGACCCGAATAAACCCGCGGGCAGTGACAGCAGCACGGCCAAGGGCAAGAGGAAGCTTTCGTATTGCGCAGCCAGAACCATGTAGACAAAGACGATGACGACGCAAAAGATCACCAGGGCTTCATTCCCCCGGATGGCTTCGTCAAATGATAGTCCTTCCCAGGCGACGTCAAAACCTTTGGGCAATGTGGCCGCCGCCACTTCCTGTACTGCCTTGATGGCCTCGCCAGTGGTGTAATCGGCGGCAGGTTCGGCGCGGATGGCGGCGGAATTGTAAAGGTTGTAGCGGGTGATCTCATTAGGTCCCTGCCGCTTCTTCATGGTCATGAAAGCGGAGTAAGGCACCATTTCGCCTTCTTCATTTTTGACAAAATAGTTCAGCACATCTGAAGGAAAGCGCCGGAATTCAGGGCTGGCCTGGGTGTAAACCTTAAAAAAGTTATTGAAGCGGATAAAACCTTGCTCATAGGTGCTGCCGATCATGATGTCCAGGTTATCCATCGCCTTTTCGATGGAAACGCCTTTCTGCATGGCGAGCTTGTTGTCGATGATTAATTCATACTGCGGGTAATTGGCGGCATAAAAAGTAAACAGCCCGGTTAATTCTTTGCGCTTTTTCAGCGCTGCCATGAAATCCTGGTTAATCTTGTCAAAATCGTGATAATCCGTATTCATGGTCTTGTCCAATAGCCGAAACGCCAAGCCCGAAGCCGCGCCGTAACCAGGTACGGGAGGTGGTTGAAAGAACTCGATGACGGCACCAAAGTCGTGGGTTTTTTCTTCCAATTCCCGGATCACATCGTCAACCGATTTTTTCCGTTGCGACCAGTCTTTCAGGTTGATGATACAGGTGCCGGCATTGGAACCGCGGCCTTCGGT
>JBGAWU010000217.1:0-5001 GCA_044227425.1 Methyloglobulus sp. | reverse complement strand
GGCTGGCCTTACCAGTCTGCTCGGCAACAAAACAGCGTAAACCCTAACTGCCTGATAAGGCTTGCGGTTGCAAGCCTTATCAGCTTAGCAAGCAGTAAAAAACATATTCCCGCAGAAACTAAGGGCATATTGAAAACCCGCTTTTCTGCCATGGCAACTAAAACATCGCAAAGGGCAGATTCCTAAGAATCCGTACGGCTTTCCAATTGCCGGTAATTTCCCCGAAAATACAACAACGGTTCGCCGGAGCGGCAAGTTGTCGCTTCTATTTCACCGATAATCACCCAGTGCGTACCGGCACGGACTTTTTCGATCACCTTGCATTCCAGGGACAGGATGCTGTTATCGAGAATCGGTACGCCTGTTCTACCAGCACTCCATTGGGTATTCGCAAAACGGTCTTCCTGGCTTCTGCCGCCGGAAAAATTATTCGATTCATCCTGCTGGGCCGCGTGCAGAATATTTACCGCAAAACGTTGGTTTTGGTCGATATTTTCTCCGGTATCCGCCGACTGGTTCAAACATACCAGAATTTGCGGTGGTTCTACGGAAACACTGGAAAAGGCCGTTACCGTCATGCCGCGCACCCCGAATTGTTCCGATTTCGAAGTGACCACGGCAACACCGCTCGCCCAATGTTGTAACGCTTGTTTAAACTCTTCCGGTGTGACCGCCATTAATTGCTCCGCGATTGTTAATGCCAAGAATAGCGCGGATTTTGACCGTAATTCACTAAAGCCGACATCTTGATTTAAAAATGGTGGATATGTTACATCACACTTTAAGTTCTGGATAATATTGCCGGCAAAAAGTAGGGAATAGCCGTCATTCGACAGCTTTTTTGCCTAGGATAGCCCTGATCTGGCGGTCTTGGATGCGGGACAAGAGCAGCAGCGACAGTATGACACCTAACAAAGCTAAAAACATATCGGACTGGGTGTCCCATTCATCGCCTTGAGTGCCCAAAAACTCATCGGCTCCTTGTCCCATCACAAGCGCGGTAGCCCACTCAAAGAGTTCGTAGCTAGCGCTTATGGCCAGAACGATGCAAACAACGACAAACCGAAGCATCTTTCGACCATTAATAAAACGACCGCGTATCAGGATTTCGCGTGTAATTAATCCAGGTACAAAACCTTGAAAAAAATGACCGATTTTGTCGTACGGATTCCGGCTTAAATTAAACCATTCCGCCAGTTGAAAACCGAAAGGAACCCGTGCATAGGTGTAAATCCCGCCGACCATGAGGATGCAGGCATGAATGAAAATGAAAACGCAAACCACAGGGGTCATAGGAAATCGGGGATAAGTAAACCATAGCAATGGAATTGCGATTATCACTGGAAATACTTCAAGTAACCATGTCATGCGGTCGTAGGGTTGGATGCCTGACATTACCAGAAGCAAAAGCAACGTAACTAAAAATAGAATGAAGGGTTTTGGCTGTCGATTAGACATAGATAGGAACCATAAGCTTTTGGATATTATCCCAGGAAAAGAAACGGAAGCAGCCTTATTCGAGGATCGGCCGTGTTTTTTAAGTTGATCCAAGCCTAAACCTATTTTCTTCGGATAAAATAGCAGCATTTACCCAACTTGACACAAGCTATGACAAAAAACATCCATGTCGAAAGAAAAAGCGGTTCGGCGCTTTTGCCTTATATTGCAGAACTGGCCCGGCTTCGAATTGAAGTGTTCCGGGATTTTCCTTATCTTTACGATGGTACGTTGGAGTACGAACAAAAATATCTCCAGACTTACATCGACCATCCCGATAGCGTGATAGTGCTGGCTTTCGACGACGCCGATCACAGTATTGTCGGGGCATCGACGGCAATCCCGATGCGCGACGAAACACCGGAACTGCAAAAACCATTTTTGGATAACGGTTACGATATTGATAAAGTTTTTTATTGCAGCGAATCCGTATTGAATAAGAATTACCGCGGCTTAGGCTTGGGCGTCCGTTTTTTTGAAGAACGGGAAGCCCATGCGGCGGAATTGGGCGGATTTAGGCATATCACCTTTTGCTGTGTGGAGCGCCCTGTTGACCATCCCCGACGTCCAGCCGATTACACACCTTTGGATAAATTCTGGAATAAGCGCGGTTATTTTAAACATCCCGAGCTTAATACATCATACGTCTGGAAAGACCTGGACGATACCGAAGAAACCGCAAAACCCATGACTTTCTGGTTGAAACATGACGTTTAAAATAGCAAGCGCACAATACGACATCAGTTTTTTGGCGAATTGGCAAGATTATCAACAGAAAGTCCAGCGCTGGGTTATTGAAGCGACAAACCAAAATGCGAAGATTCTGCTGTTCCCTGAATACGCCAGCATGGAGCTTGCCTCCTTATTCGGACAGGACGTTTATTCATCGTTAGGCAAGCAACTGGCTGCCATGCAGTCGGTACACGGTGATTATCTTGAACTGTTTAAAGTTGCGGCAGAACAGCATGGCTGTATTATCCAGTCCGGCAGTTTTCCGGTTGAAGTTGAACCCGGCGTTTACCGTAACCGCGCTTATTTATTCATGCCTGACGGCAAAGTGGAGTATCAGGATAAGCTGATGATGACCCGTTTCGAGAACGAGCAGTGGTTTATCAGTGCCGGTAATGTACTGAAATGCTTCGAGACGGACTATGGCAAAATCGCCATCAATATCTGTTACGACAGCGAATTTCCCTTATTGGCGAGGAAGCAGGTCGAGATGGGCGCCAACCTTATTCTTGTCCCCAGCTGCACAGATACCTTAGCCGGTTATCACCGGGTCAAAATCGGATGTCAAGCCAGGGCGCTGGAAAACCAGTGCTATGTCATCCAGTCGTGCCTTGTTGGCAACGCACCCTGGTCGGAAGCCGTCGATGTCAATATCGGTTCGGCTGGCATTTATACGCCGCTTGACCGGGGATTTCCCGATAACGGAATATTGGTTGACGGAGCACTAAACGCCGTGCAGTGGGTTTATGGCGAAATTTCATTGACTAACTGTGCAACAGTACGGGAGCAAGGGCAAGTATTTAACTACCGCGATTGGCCGTTACAAAAGAATGTCATTTGAACGAGAGGTTTAATTGAAAATGGACTCCATTGAATAGCCATTAATTTCCAGAATTTCCTTCAACCTTTTTAAACCGTCCATCTGGATTTGTCTAACGCGTTCCCTTGTTACGCTCAGTTCTTGTGCAACTTCTTCCAGCGTGGAGTCTTCATAGCCGCAAAGTCCGTATCGGCGGCAAATGACTTCACGCTGCTTCTCAGGCAACTGGAACACCCAGGCCGCCACGTTTTGCCTCATACCGTCTTCTTGCAATTGCTCCGAAGGCGATGCCCGTTCGCTATCGGAAATCGATTCCACCATCGGTTGGTCGAAGTCTTTTCCGCCGGGGATATCAATCGATGTGACGCGCTCGTTCAACTTGAGCATTTTTTCGACTTTACTGACCGGTTTGTCCAAATGTTTAGCGACGTCCTCGGCGCTCGGTTCATAATCCAATTGATGCGCCAATTGCCGTTGCGCCCTCAAATAAGTGTTCATTTCCTTGACAATATGGATCGGCAGGCGGATGGTGCGGGTTTGGTTCATGATGGCCCGTTCGATGGTTTGCCGTATCCACCAAGTAGCATACGTTGAAAACCGGAAGCCGCGGTCGGGGTCGAATTTTTCGACAGCGCGGATCAACCCCAAGTTTCCTTCTTCAATCAAATCCAATAAGGGCAAGCCACGGTTCAAATACCGTCTGGAAATTTTTACCACCAACCGTAAGTTACTTTCAATCATGATCTTACGTGCTTCACGGTCGCCTGTGAGTGCCCGTTTGCCGTAACTTTTTTCTTGGTCCGGCGTAAGCAGTTTTGAACGGCTGAGTTCGTTCAGATAGACACGGGTAGCATCGAATCCACCATCATTACGACCCTGTAAAAATGCGGGATCATCGGCAATGATTTTATCTTCAGAATAGCCTTCGGCATCCAGGCCGTCATCCAAAGCAATGTCTTCGTCAAATGGAACATCAATATCTTCATCCGTGGGTTCCAATATTTCTTCATTCATATTTGCTCCCGTTTACTTTACGAAAGAGGTACTAGTGGTTAGGTAATAATGATAAGGGGTTAATGGGGATGCCATTTTTTCGTATCTCAAAGTGTAAAGACGATTTTTTTATACCAGTAACACCCATCTGCCCAATGGGTTCACCTTTTTTTATTTCTTGTCCTTCTTTGATGTAAAGCTTACTGTTATTGGCATAAGCACTTAAATACGTGTCGTTATGCTTGATAATGGCCAAATTTCCGAACCCTTTAAGCCCCTGTCCGCAATAAACCGCTTTACCGGATTCAGCTGCACGGACCGTTTGTCCATTCTTGCCAATGATATCGATTCCCTTGTGATCGGTTTGGGCAAAATTCCTGGAAATTTTGCCTTGCAAAGGCCACTCGAAGTTTAACTTTAACACCTTTTTATTATCAATTGAAATAATTGATTTTTGTGTTTTTAACTTTTTTTCGCCCACTTGGGTTTTATCAGGCGACTTTCCTTTCCCTTCAACCTTTTTTTGCGAAGCAATATTAGTAGCTTTTGAAATTGTTTCATTATTTTTTAGCGGCTTAGCGCTATCTATCGATTGCGGCATTGGAATTTTTTGTTTTAAATCAACTATATTTTTTTCTGCAGATTGTTTAATTTTTTGATTATTTTGGGGCGGCTGGGGTTTTTTATCCAATGCTTTTGATCTTTGGATGGGATTAAGGCTACTGGTATACGGTGCGCCCCGGGATGGAGGCTTTTCCTGGGAATGTGTTGAATCCGTCCGGTTTCGGTCGACCATTGCCGGTTTAGTACGGCTGGCAGAATTCACTTTGGCTCTAGGTTGTTGAGCAATTTGTGCATTTTTCTGCGCGGAAGGAACGGTTTTCTGAACATTCCCGGCTTGTTTGGGAATCTGCACTGGGTAACTGGGTGATATTTTGCCCTCAGTGTCGATTTCAGGTTCA
>JBGAWU010000216.1:4772-5002 GCA_044227425.1 Methyloglobulus sp. | reverse complement strand
GTAACAGCGACCATCGTAAGACTATCGGCTTTACAGACTCCCTTATCCACCTGTTTTCTAACGACAACCTTGCACTTGCCGCCGCGAGGAATATCGGCTTGGCAGTCCTTGACCACCTGCCTACGGCAAAAACTTTACTGGCAAGGCATGCAATGGGGCTAGCCCAGCATTTCCCTAGCTTTCGCAACCGTTAACCTGCCCATTTCACCGGACAGTGATTTTTAACTGTC
>JBGAWU010000216.1:0-4762 GCA_044227425.1 Methyloglobulus sp. | reverse complement strand
CAAGGCAAATATAATGGGAAGGTCAAATTTGTTCCAAATTGAGCTTACCAAACCGCTTCGCATCTGGTATATTCCACGGCGATAACGAAATTTGCTAGGGGTAAGGATTGCCTTTTAATTCAATGGATAGTAAAAAAATAACAATTCATAAATAGAAGAGGAACCGTTATGACTGAAGGCTTGTTTTTTATAACTACATTGTTTGTAGCTTATGTTGTATATGTCATCTTTAATGAAAAGAAAGCGAATCCTACCACTTCAAAACCTGCCGCAACCGTAGCAGCGCCTGCCGAACAGAAAGCAACCGTTGAAGACAAATCCATAACGACAGAAGCAAAGCCTAAACCCGCTACAACGAAAACCGCCGCAAAACCTACGACAGCCAAAAAAGCCGCGCCAGTAAAAGTCGAACCTGAACCGAAAACTATTAAAGGCAACGGCTTGAAGGACCCGAGCAGCGGAGAAGTAGCGACAACTTACACCAACTATCGCTTTACAAAACGTTGGATAAAAGAAGCCTTGGTTGCAGAAAAACTGGTTGAAAAAATTTACAAGAATGACGAACTGAACGCGGACATAGAAGCCAAAATTAAAGCCGGAATCATTAAGCTTGAAGGAATGAAAAAATATAAGCCTTAAGTTTTTCGTATCCAGCAACATCAAGGCTTTAGACCAACTTTAAGAATGATAATCTACAAATGGCCTCTTTAGCCTTTTTACTCTTCCATGTTCAGTTTTTTCAAACGATAACGGAACGACCTGAAGGTCAGCCCTAATTGCTTTGCGGCCGCCGTTTTATTCCATTTATTTTCTTCCAGCGCAGAGGTAATCGCTTTGCGTTCAATTGCGTCCAGATAATCCTCCAAGCTCTCCTTGGCAGGATCGTAATCGGGAAGCTCGACATCGTTACTGATAGCAATCGGCAAGTTGAGGTCGTCCGCTTCTATCGTATTGCCATCGTATAACGCAAGCGCCCTTTCGAGTATATTCTCAAGTTCCCTTACATTGCCAGGAAAGCGGTATCGTTGCAATGAGGCCATCGCTGAATCGGAAATATCGGGTTTATTGCCTCCGGTCAGCTTGTTCAATATGTTCTCGGTCAGCATGGGTATATCGACCGACCTTTCCCTTAACGGCGGCAGCACCAAGTCGATCACATTAATCCGGTAATACAAATCCTGCCTGAATACCCCTGCTTTTACCATCTCGGCCAAATTACGGTGCGTCGCGCTTAACAAGCGAACATCGACGGGGATTTCCATCTGCTCACCAACCGGGCGGATCTTTTTCTCCTGAATGGCGCGCAATAATTTGACTTGTAACGCTTGCGGCAAATCAGCCACTTCATCGAGAAAAAGCGTACCGCCGTCGGCGGCTTGAAACAATCCTTTTTTATCGCCGACGGCCCCCGTAAAACTGCCTTTCTTATGCCCGAAAAACTCGCTTTCCATCAGCTCGTGAGGTATCGCACCGCAGTTGATGGCGACAAAAGGCTTATCGCCACGCGAACTTTGCTGGTGGATCAAGCGCGCCACCAACTCTTTCCCAGAACCTGATTCGCCGCTGATATAGACGGGGGCTTGGCTGCGGGCAAGTTTGTCTATCCTTGACCGAATTTCGCGCATGACCGGAGATTCGCCCAGCAAGGTGTGCCGCGTCCGCCGGTCTTTGGGAAGTTCGGCTGTCGAAAGCTTTAACGCACTACTAACAAGCTGCCTCAGCCCTGCTAGATCGATAGGTTTGGAAACAAAATCGAAGGCACCTTTTTTCATCGCCTGGATCGCAGTGTCCATGCTGCCGTGGGCGGTAATGACAGCTACCGGTATCGGCTTGGGCAACCGCTGGATAAATTCCACCAAATCCAAGCCGTTACCATCCGGCAAACGCATATCCGTAAGGCATAGGTCAAACATTTTTTGCTGTACGAGCGTTGTGGCTTCCTGGAAATTCTCAGCGGAATACGTCTGAATATCCATCCTGCCCAACGTGAGTTCCAACAACTCCCTGATGTCCGGTTCGTCATCGACAATTAAAGCCAGCGGTTTTTTCATATCTCAATTGTTGTAAGGTTTGCGTCCTGTAGACAAAGGCTGAAACAACTACGATTTTCGTCCGTTAAATAATAACTTAATTTTGCCTGATTTAATTCCGCTAATTCCCGGGATATGTAAAGGCCTAACCCGGTTCCGCTCGACGACGTAGTAAAAAACGGCTCAAATAGTTGCTTCAAGTGATCGGAACTGATGCCGGGACCATTATCTACTACTTCTATACAAAAACCGTAAGTGCTATGGACTGTCCTAATCAGGATCTCCCCATTTTCAGGATGACCGTAACGGATCGCATTCTGGCACAGATTGTCCATGATTTGTTTGAGGTGTGCGGGATCGATAACAACCCTCATGGGTTTATTATTCATCGACAACGTGAAGGGGGACTCAGTTAAACCGCTTTCAAGCATAAAATTTTCCATATAGTCCCTTAACCAATCGATTAAATTGATTTTTTCACGGGCTGAATCCGTCCTTCTCGATAAGTTTAAAATATCTTCTATAATCCGGTTTACCCTGAGTGAATTGGTTTGGATGATCTTAGTAAGACGTTGATCCATTTCCGTTAACTTCGGACTTTCCGACAGCAATTGTCCGGCGTGGCTGATTGCGCCCAAGGGATTCCTTATTTCGTGTGCGATGCTTGCGGTCAACCGCCCCAAAGACGCCAGCTTACTTTGCTGCAACCTTTGATTATACAAAGAAATGTCTTCAAGTATCACCATAAAGAAAACGTGTTGATGGGCGGGTAACGCCATGAAACGGCATTTAATTTCGGTTGTCCCGGAAAATTGCAGCATTGCAATATCTTGGTCCGGCGCTACTAACCATGCCATAAACGCATTCGACAAATGAACGGAGATATTGCCCAGGTTTTCCGGCATATCAACCAAGTTGGTCAACCGTAAAGCGGCTTGGTTCGCCATCTGGATAGTCTGTATTTCATCGGTAATGATAATACCGGACTGCAAATTCTGAATAATGTACTGGTTTAACTCCTCCAGTTGGATAATGGTGTGCTGCTGCCTGTCGGTCAATTGCAGCATCTGTTCCGAGCGGCGCGCCAAAACCACAGACAAGAGTGCTATCGCGAAATAAGTAGCACCCAACATACCGGCATAGGTGTAATTCGCTTTGGCAATATGATGGATTTGTGCCGAATAAACCTCAGCCGACAAAATCGATACGCTTGCAATTGCCGCAAAAACCAAGGCGCACCGGCCACCGACCAACAACCCGCCAGCGGCGACGGAAATGGCAGGCAAAATGCCGACCCCGCTCCCCGTACCGCCCGAAGCATGCATGAGCAAAGTCAACAAAATAATGTCGGTAAAAATCAGTAACTGCACCAAGACACTGTAAACAACTACCCGCCAGAATAACAAAAACCCTAATGCGACAGTAGAAAGGAGATAAGCCAAACTGGTGTACGCATATAATTGGCCGTCATGCTCGGTAAAGAGCAAAGAAGGCCCGACCCTCAAATAAAACAAAAGCGCAAAAGAGCAAGCAAGGATAAACCGGTAAATATAATAAATGCTAACGAGATGCCAAGCTTGGGTGGCTGGCATCCCATAGCCTTTAGAAAAAGGGCAGGGATAAATAATTTTAGGTTTATTAACAGCCATGTCGTTTTAGTCTGCGTTTTCCAAGGACTTAACCGGCGTTGTAGGGTATCATAACTATAGCCGATTCCTATGTAATCTTACAGGCACTGTTCGTAAAGCAATTATTTAGTAAAGTAGGAGTAATCAATGAATATCCATGAATACCAAGCGAAAATGCTTTTTCGGGACTACGGCATCGCCGTTCCCGACGGCATCGTTACCGCCACTTCGGAAAATGCTAAAGATATAACCGAAAAGCTGGGCGGTGAAAGCTGGGTAGTTAAAGCGCAAGTCCATGCAGGCGGACGCGGTAAAGCAGGCGGCGTAAAACTCGCCAAAAACAGTGCAGAAGCGGGGGATTATGCCCAATCCATGTTAGGCAACCGGTTAATTACCCATCAGACCGATTCAGCCGGGTTGCCTATCCACCAGGTTTTGATTGAAAAGACTTATCCCATCGAGCGCGAGCTTTACCTTAGCCTTTTAGTGGACCGTAACAGCGAGCGCATGATTTTTATCGCTTCGGCAGCAGGCGGTATGGACATTGAAGCGGTCGCCGAACACTCGCCGGAAAAAATACAAACCGTAAGAATTAACCCCATCACTGGATTACAACCTTATCAATGTCGGCTTGTTGCCTATGCGCTGGGACTCAAGGGCAAACAACATAAAGCATTGGAACAAATCATGAAAGGCATGACTGCGTTATTTTTAGAGAAAGACGCCAGCCAGATCGAAATCAACCCGCTCATCGTCACCCAAGACGGCGAACTATTGGCGTTGGATGCCAAAATAAACTTTGATGACAATGCGTTGCCGCTTCATTCCGACATCATGGCGTTCAAGGATCCCGAACAAGAAGATGAACGGGAAAACATCGCCCAACAATTCGGACTGAACTACATCACCCTGGACGGCAATATCGGCTGCATGGTGAATGGCGCCGGACTTGCCATGGCGACAATGGATTTAGTGAAACTAAAAGGCGGACGGCCCGCCAATTTCCTCGATGTCGGCGGCGGTACCAATGTCGAAAAAGTCTGTGAAGCGTTCAAATTGCTCCTCTCGGACAAGCACGTAAAAGCGGTATTGGTCAATATCTTC